>NZ_VPDJ01000041.1:0-12990 GCF_013417755.1 Acinetobacter sp. YH12231 | reverse complement strand
AATGAAAAAGGCGAATTAGGAAAGAAACAAAGAATCTTCAACGACCATGGTCCCGAGATCCTGAAGGACAGCCGAGCAACTTTTGCCAATGTTGTAAATACAGTATTGGAAAATGCCGGGCTAGACGAACGAATCGACCACCGGAGTTACAAGGATCAGGGCTTAGACTTTCTTGAACCCACTCATCATGAAGGGCATGAAGCTACAGCACTTCGCAGACAATATGACGAGGAACAAAAAAGACCGCTTGAAGAACGTAACACTGAAATTGTGCTACCAAGAATTGCACTTGAAAATGATGCAATCAAAGCCAAAAATTTAGATGCTGCACGAGAATACCAACAGATCATCAAGGGCCTTGATCAAGAAATTATTGTTCCAAGTCGATTAGAAGATCAGATTACCCAGCTGGAAAACGAACTTCAGTTAACCGAAGCAGAAGAAAAAGAGCTTTTAGCAGAATTAGTAAATCTCAACCTAGAAGAAGAACGCCTGCAAGAACAACAGGTTCAACAGATCGACAACGCATATGATGACTTCATCCGGTGCCAAGATATTTATGCAGAATTTGCCAATCAGTTTTACACCATTCAAAGCAATGCTGCTGATAATCAAAAGCAGATTGAATCAAATCTCACCAAGACAAAACGATGGTTAGCAGAAAACAAAAGCGATTTTTACCTACATACCAATAATTTGTTTTATGACTCTTATCATCATACTTACAGAGATATAAAAAAACCTGATTTTTATGCGACTGAAAAATCAGTAGAACAGGCAAAAAATGAGAACTGGAGAGAATACGCAACCGAGGTCGAACAACTTGCTAAAGAATACGATATTGAGAATGTCGTCCAACGCTTAGGTCAATGCTCAGAGATACTGGAAAATAATGGGATTGAACGACCAACGATAAAACCCACGTTTTGGCAGAAGCTAAAACGAGAGTACGTTCATTCATTCGATACCCTACATGATTTTAATGATGATATGAGTCCCCTCCTTAAAGCAAAACGGGCAGATGATCTCAAAATTGAACAAGAAAGAATGCAGCAAGTACGCCAAACGGAAGTAGATCGCCAACGAAGAATTGAAAATGATCGCAGAGAAAGTGAATTTAGAGAGCAATTACGTAAAGAACGAGAGCAAAAAGAACAACGCTATGAACAAGAAAGACACGAACGAGAACATTTGGCATTTTTAAAACGCCAAGAATTGGAAAAACAGCAGAAAAACGAGCCTAAAAAACCAGAAAATGAAAATAACAACGATTACCGACCTTGGTGAATGCTGTTTAAACGCAAAAAAATAGGGTTTTTAGCGATGTTTTGCTAAACCACAGAGATTTATAGTTGAGTTAAGAAAAAACTCTTAAATCGCAAATGAGAGCATTTAGCGAGTGTCTACGAGCGAACTACAGGGATCTAAATTTTTTCACCTGTTTTTCCCTGATTACAGGCTCCCCTGTGTATCAAGAACTCAGAATCAGAGCATCCCGAATGGGTGCGAACTGATTACGGTGGCTTTATGTCGAGCGAAGCGAGTGAAAAAGTTCTATGAGCGAAGCGAATTCCTAGTTGCTTTTCTTTTTTAAAAAGTCACGAAATTTTAAGCCAAAAATTGCCCCTACGAACTGAGCGAAAGCGAAGTTCAATAGAGTTTGAGCGCAGCGAAAACCAAGGGCAATTTTTCCTTTCCTGGGCTTTTAATTATTTTTAAAGTTTTTAAATGCTTTTAGACTCTCTGAAAACCTTTGTTTGCAAGGCTTTCAAGGTGGATAAGACTACAATTTCTTTGTCATAAGACTACAATTTCTTTGTCATAAGACTACAATTTCTTTGTCATAAGACTACAATTTCTTTGCATTTGATTACATCGAATGCTAATGTAGTCTTAATAACACTTATAACCTATGCAGTCTTATGAAAAATGACTTAGTAGTAAAAGATAATGCCTTAATTAATGCCAGTTATAATCTCGAAGTAACCGAGCAACGGCTTATCCTTTTATCAATAATAAGAGCAAGAGAAACAGGCCAAGGGATCTCATCCGACAGTAAATTAGAAATCCATGCTTCTGATTATGCTTCTCGCTTTGATGTCACCAAAGAAGCTGCGTATAACGCTCTAAAAAATGCAGTTAATAATCTTTTTGAAAGAAAGTTCTCTTTTAAGGAAATTCATAAAGATACAAACAAAGAAATTGTAGTCAAATCCCGCTGGGTTAGCCGAATTGCATATGTTGATGACCTTGCTACATTAGAAGTTACCTTTGCACCAGATGTTGTTCCTCTTATTACAAGATTGGAAAAGCACTTTACGAGCTATCAACTTAAACAGGTTGCGCAACTAACTAGCAAATATGCTATTCGTCTATATGAGTTTCTAATTGCTTGGAGAGACGTAGGAAAAACACCTGTTATTTCTTTATCTGAGTTCAGAGAAAAATTAGGACTTGAGATGAATGAATATCAAAAAATGGTTAATTTTAAAAGTCGTGTTTTAGAACCAGCCATAAAGCAAATCAATGAGCTGACTGATATACATGTAAAATACGAACAGTACAAAACAGGAAGATCTATCTCAGGCTTATCATTCACTTTTAAGCATAAAAAAATTGATTCGATACCTTCAGAAAGAGATCCAAACACGGTAGATCTCTTTACCCAAATGACCGATGCACAACGCCACATGTTTGCCAATAAACTTTCAGAGCTACCGGAAATGGGTCGGTATTCCCAGGGAACTGAAAGCTATCCACAATTTGCTATTCGTATTGCTGAGATGCTTCACGATCCTGAAAAAATCAAAGAACTATATCCATACCTAAAAAAAGTGGGATATATGCCATTAAATAAAAGGATTTAGTAAATGGCTAAATTATCACTAAGTGAAGTATCTAACCGCTTTAACGTCAGTCGTTCTACGCTATATAGGGCCATAAAAGAAGGGCGTATATCTCGAAGCGCTGATGGTCTTTTTGATATTGCAGAAGTCATCCGATGCTTTGGAGAGCCGATCAAAAAGCATGAACAAAAACAAGAAGTGGATCAGTCTAAAGATGATGCTGATTTACGTCAGCTTGTTGATTTTATGAAAAAGGAAATTGAGTCATACAAAGATCGTGAGAAACGCTATTTAGATCAAATAGACCGCTTTCAATTGCTATTAGGGCATAAAGAGTCTGAAGAAAAAATGTCTCATGATACACCAGTGACACATTCCAATGATGCACCATGCGACAACAATAGTGGAATAAGTGAAACTATTGATAATAATAGAGATAGTGAAATTAAAACATCCCATGAGACATTGGTGACACGCCCTAATGAAACACCAAAACACGTACCAAATACGCATTATGAGACAAAGAAAAAGCGTGGCTTATTTGGCCGTGTGCTGAATGCTGTTTTTGATAATGACTAAGGGAGAGAGATCATGCCGAAACTGAAAGACATTGCCCTAGGAATTATTGTGGCCCCGCTGCTGATCCCGATCATGCTGATTGCATCCTACCAGGATAAAAAGGCACTTAAAAAAGAGCTGAATGAACGCCAAAAAGAAAAAGACCAGGCATCCTGATTATTCAATTAACCTAAACAAAGTCGTGAAACATTGCTCACTTATTAAGCGTGGAACGTGAAAAATCATAAAAAAAGCCCACCTTGGGGAAGATGGGCTATAAACTAGAAACTATAGCATTGATTTCTATAGATAATTATAACGCATTTCGTATAACGTGTATTATGTTAATTTTAGATAAACTTTAAAGAACAAAAATATGTGTGAATGCCAATCTGTGGGTAATTTTTTTGTATGTCCTACTAGTTTTTCAGATATTTTCAGTCATAACTACAATATGAAATATAAGTTTCCTCACTACTTCAGTGAAGATCCTCCATGCGAGGAAGCCAAACCAGAATTTGATTATGGTGAGTTTTATTATGTTTGTACCGAGTGTCAGCAAGCTTGGTATTTTGAATGTTATCCAGAAACACCAACATGCCCAATTTTTGGAATTAAAATTTCAGATATGAGCCAAGTATTAAGCCAAAACCAAATAAACAGTATTAAACAATTCTTGATTGTTTTAGCTCATGAAGGCTTTTCAGAAAATAAGTGTATTCACAAAGGATGTATGGACTATTCACTCAATGGAATTAAGGTATGCCTCAACCATTTCGGCTATAAATTTAGTCCCCATTAAAATATCTATTTAACATAATGGCTGTTATACGCAATAAAAAAACCTGGGCACCAACCCAGGTCTAAAATTTAAAAAACAGATAAATATCAGTGCAATAAACTCATTTTTCTAATTTCGCATAACGTGTATTATGTTAATTTTAGGAAATCTTTAAAGTATTTAAATAAAATATATGAATGTGATTTCGGCAATATTATTAAATGAACACCCTGTCAAAGGATGTATTCAGGATGGAAATGGAAACACTAAACCATTTCCTATTTTTGCTATTGATGGGCTTCCATTAAATATATGGATAAGTAAAAACACTAGTTTTAAGGATGCAAATTCTTCCGTTCCAGCACATGGTTGGCTATATGACTTTGAAAATAGCGTTCCTTTGAGTAATGCATGGAAACTATTAAAACCTGAAACTTCTGAATATGGTGCAGTATCCACTGTCATACCAATTTTAATTTGTTCTGATGATTTAGATCTTGTCTGTAATGTAATTATGATTGAACAGATGGTGACTGAATCAGAAGTTCAATGGATTCGATTTGGGGTAGCATGGAACAATATGCATGACCTTGTAACATCAGTAGTTTGGGAACAACCTTTTTCATCACCTGTTTTAACATTTAAATTAAGTAATTTTGAAGAAGCATACAATAATTTGAAAAGCTTAGATAAAGCTTGGAATGAGGGTATTTAACATAAGAGTCGTTATGCGAAATTTTTAAAAAATATAGTAAAAATAGGGGCTTAAAGCCCCCGTTTTTGTGACTTCGCATAAGGTGTATTATGTTAATTTTAGGGAAAATAAATAATTATTAGCTTAAGGCCCACTACCCAATCCTGTAATTAGCCAATCAGATTGAGGAGATTTTTTCACAAGAGTAATAAATAAAATATAGTCACCTACTGGACTGCCAGCATCATCTATATGCACGACTTTAACTTTTACCATCACTGAAATAATTTTATAAAATTCTTGATAATACTCAGGTCTACTTTCCGCTGAATCATCATTAATTCTTATTATTTCTAAAATTTTTGAGTCTTTGAAAGAAAGAAATCTTTCAGGACTTTTTAAGTCTTCATATAATTGCGCATCAGGCCAAACATATTTGATTGCTGATTTTCGATCATGTTTAGCAAGTGAATTTAAGAAAAGTATCGTTGTCTGTTTTGCCATTTCATTGTCATAATTCAATTTCTGTTTATATGAATTAAAGATCAGAATTAAACATAGACCTACAAGCAAAATTCCTACTTTTATAATTTTTGGGCGATTTACCATTCTTTTTGAAAACCCTTTCTAACTGCTAATGTTTAACCTTATCAATAAAGTCAGGCACTTATTTAACATAATGGCTGTTATACGAAATTCTCTTAAAAACCTAGGCATTGACCTAGGTGTTAAATTTAAAAAAATATATAAAAATTAAGGTTATAGTCTCAATTTTAGAAGTTCGCATAACGTGTATTATGTTAATTTTAGAAATTCTTAATACTGTTGCGGTTTCTTCAACAGTGAAGCATAAAACTAACGCATAAGAAATATATTTCTATACGATAGAATTTATTTTATACGATAAAAAATTTACATTTTAAATTTTATCGTATAGATTAAATAAAACTAACGTATAGGATGAAAAGAAATGACTCAAGTTATCGGTATCTTTACAGGAAAAGATTTAAAGTGGATGGAATCAGAGGGTGGTTCTGGATATTGGATTGCTCGAACAAACCGTATTAAAAGTGCTAAATATGTAATATTTATCCGAAATCATCGAGAGACATGGGCTGTCAAGGATGGGCTTGGACATGGTCAAGCATTCATGATTGGTAAAATTTCGGGGTGTATTCCAACAAAAAAATATGAGGGCAGAAAATTAATTCAAATCAGTGAATATGCTTTATTGCCTAATACAGAACAATTTAAACAAGCATGGAAAAAATTAACCGCAGGCCAGAGATATCCGGTTGCTTATTTGAATACAAATGACCTATTAGAAAAACTTGATTTTAATATAGCTGCTGTGGAATGGTCTGTATTTAATGCGAATCCTAATGCTGAAAAAGATTCTGAGACTTTTGAAAAATCTAGTGATTTAGATAGTTTGGATGAAACCAAAGAGCTATCAGTAATTATTGCCGAAGCAAAAGAAATGATAGCTCATGCAGCAGGTATTGAAGTTGATAAAGTGAATATTCAAATTAGCTTTTAAACTAACCCTAGAAAATCCTATATCCTCAGGACATCATAAATGAAGTGAAAAGAAATTTCCCCCCGAACAACTTCATTAAAAATAATTAAAGGTAATAAATCATGCGTACCGATCTACTTTTAGAATTAGCTGATTTCTTAGAAAAACTTGACCCCAATAGATTTGATATTCGCACTTGGAGAAGACCGTCTAAGGACTCTGTTGGCTTCGTGAGTGATGAACAACTACTCACTGACTGTAATACGGTTGCTTGTGCTATTGGATGGGCTGTGACTTTGCCAAATTGGAAGGATGCAGGATTCTATATGGACAGGTTAGACATCACTAAAGAACATCTTAGTAGTCCATTAAGTAAGCCATATACAATGGCTATTATTAAATGGAAAGGGAATCCTGATATTGACTCTTATGATGCTTTACAAGCAGGGTTAAATCTTCCAATTGGTATGGCCGAGGTTCTTTTTGACTTCAACAACTATGCTGATGAAGAATATACAGATGGAAAAACTGTTGCCGAACGAATTCGTGAATGTTGTAGTACGCCATCAAAAGAACTCATTGATTTAGTGGTTTCATATACTGATACTGAGTAAGTTCCACAGGCATAAAAAATTAAAAAACTCAATAAAAATGGAGGCTTACCCTCCATTTTTAAAATGCGTATAACGTGTATTATGTTAATTTTAGGAAAATTGAATAATTTACTGTAACCCAGCTAACATCAACTCCGCTTGAGCATGTCCATTATTCGCTGCTTTTTTTAACCAGTTAAGTGCTTGAGTTCTGTTCTGTGGTAATCCATTGGTACCATCTAAATAGCTTTGTGCAATATTAAACTGTGCCATCGCATTTCCATTACTTGCTGCTTTTAAAAGCCACTCAATTCCTAAAGCAGAGTTTTCACTAATACCTTGACCATTAAGATACATAATCCCAAGGTTATTTTGCGCCTCAGCATTCCCTTGAGCAGCAGCTTTGCTATACCACTCAAATGCTTTGGTATCACTTCGAGCAATACTTTGACCATTGTCATACATTACCCCAAGTCTATATTGTGCATCAGCATGGCCTTGAGCAGCAGCTTTGCTATACCATTCAAATGCTTTAAACCAACTTTGAGCAACACCTCGGCCCTTGGCATACATCAACCCAAGGTTATGTTGTGCCAACACATAGCCTTGGGCAGCAGCTTTGCTATACCACTCAAATGCTTTGGTATCACTTTGGACAATACTTTGACCATTGTCATACATTACCCCAATGTTATTTTGCGCATCAGCATGCCCTTGAGCGGCAGCTTTGCTATACCACTCAAATGCTTTGGTATCACTTTGGGCAACACCTCGGCCATTTGCATACATCAACCCAAGGTTATATTGCACACTAGCATTCCCTTGAGCAGCAGCTTTGCTATACCACTCAAATGCTTTAGAATCGCTCTGATTAACTCCCCGACCAGTATAGTACATTGCACCAAGGTTATTTTGCGCATCAGCATGCCCTTGAGCGGCAGCTTTACTAAACCATTCAATAGCTTTGCTATCATTGCGGATAACATCATGGCCTTGGTAGTACATCAACCCAAGGTTATTTTGCGCATCAGCATGCCCTTGAGCAGCAGCTTTACTAAACCATTCAATAGCTTTGTTTTCACTGCGGATAACACTTCGGCCATTAACATACATAATCCCAAGGTTATTTTGCGCCTCGGCATTCCCTTGAGCGGCTCTTATTTCAGTTTTATGGACAAGAGACTGATCTGCGAAAACAGGGCTTATAAATAAACATAAGCTAAAAGACAATAATATTTTTTTAGATAATTTCATAAGTTATTTCTATTAAATCAAATCGATAGAATCTTACATTAAGATTACTTTTCACACAGTGACATTTTTCAAATATCTACCAATTTTGAGTCCATTTAACATAATAGAGGTTATACGAAACGTGTTTTTAATATTACTTTAAGATCAGTATCTTATCGTTATTCATACCCTCTGGAACGTTCTCGTTCAACCGACTTGGAAACAAGTCGGTTTCTTTTTAAGCAATTTTGATACTTCTTGCCAATAAGATTGATTAATTTTTAATCAAAATGAAACTTTAGTGTGTGTTATCAACCCATTCATAGCTTAAATCATCCCCAATTTCTGCGGACAACTCTTGGGATAAAATAAGCCAGCTTTGTAAGCTAAAACTTACATGGATTTAAGGATTTTGCGGATTGGTAATCCAAGGCATTAGCCCTATGATGAATACATAAGGGAACTGGATGTTTCCAGAAAACAAGAATAAGAAAATAGCGCAAGGAATAGGCAGCACGAGATCAGTAAGACGAGCACCCCGATATGAAAAAGCCCGACAGGATGTCGGGCTTTTTTCATTGATATATGAGCCCTATCATAGATAGATTAATCAAGATCATTTAATAATCTAATCAAAGATCGTCCTAATGCTAAAGCCAGATTTACTGGCACAGCATTACCTATTTGTTTATATTGAGCCGACATTGATCCCTGAAAAGACCAATAATCAGGAAATGTTTGTATACGTGCATATTCACGAACTGTGAGAGGTCTACTTTCACTAGGATGGCAACGTTCCGTCTGTTTCTGAGCAGGGGCACAGGTCAACGTAAGACTTGGTTCATTCCAAGATAGCCGTCTAGCCATCCCTGTCTTTCCACCACCTAAATAAAAACTGCCCTGCATATACTCTTTCTGTAAGTCTAAGGGTAAATCTCTCCAATACCCACCTTCAGGCACATAATTGAATATTTCTTCTTTCCTTTTAGGATACTTTTGACCAATAGATTCAGGTACATCTGTATCAAATAGCTCACCTTTCTTTAAGGCATCTCTAACTGTAAGAATTCTTTTATATGGTGAGGGTTGAACAAATGTACCTTTCGAAACTAGATCTTTACGAACACCTACTAAAATAAGTCGTTCACGTTTCTGAGGTACTTTGTAAAAAATCGCCTTATAAACATTATCTTCAACTAATTCATACCCTAACTCGTCGATGATACTTTTTATAGTCTCGATAGTTTTACCATCGTCATGACTAAGTAGACCTTTAACATTTTCTGCTAAGAATACTTTAGGTCTAATTTCCGTTAAGGCTCTAGCAAATTCGAAGAACATAGTTCCCCTAACATCTTCAAATCCAAGTTTTTTACCTGCATAAGAGAATGCTTGGCAAGGGAATCCACCTGTAAGAAGATCTACAGAATCCTCATATTCCGAAAAATCAACCTGTCGAATGTCACCTTCAATAACATTCCATTCTGGGCGATTAAAACGTAATGTTGAACATGCAGATTTATCCAGTTCATTTAACAAAACGTGATCAAATCCAGCTCCCTCTAAACCAAGAGCTAAGCCTCCCGCACCAGCAAACAGTTCTATAGATGTATATTTCCTATTAGGCTGAATTAGTTGTTCTGCATCCCAACTGCTGTTAAAAAACCTTTGAAATTGCTCAAATTGCTCTAGCTGTTTCTTTGAATATAAAGCTACTTCGCCATGAATAAAATCTGGAATTAGCTTTCCATTGTTAGCCCAGGTTTCCAAATTTCTTTTAGAAACAGATAGAACATCTGCAACTTGTTCAGCAGAAAATACATCTAAATCTTTAGGGATAGCAGTCATAACTTCGTATATAGGAAATATAAAGAAGGATTTTAACTGTTTTTAGTACGGAGGTCCAGCCTAGTACATCATTTGGGCTCTTTATTTGCCATATTAGCTAATTCTAAAATGTGTTGATCTTTCGCAAGTTCACTAATGATAGCGTTTAATTGTTCACAAAAATCAGATTCCTGTGCAACTTCATCAATAACTGCAATGAGATCATCATAAAACTCATTATCGCCTGTCAGTTTAGTCCAAAACTCCTTCCCTACAAGAACGACATAATTATGTTTTGATTCTAGTTTTTTATAATGCCCACTAATTTCACTTCTTTCCCCATATACAATCCCAACAACCATATCATCGAGTTGTAATTTTAGATTATTAGTACGAGCCAAATTCTTAACAGCTTGGAAATGCTGATGAATCGTTTCCACATCATCTTTATTGATAGTGTTAGGGCCTGCCTTAATTTGGCAGTACTTTCTCCGCTGATCGTCCTGATCTATATATTCGACATCAATTCCAGAAGTAGTACTTTTAAAGGTTCCTAATACATCATTTGTAAAATGCTGTATGGCATTACCAAAAGTCGTCGTAATGCTAGTACCTAAAATTCGAGGATAAACTAGAGCTTTGGCAATACTTTCAGGAGATGCATTCCCTGTTAAAAAATTAGCTAAGTATGTAGTTGTAAAAGGATTTATATTAAATTCTGTAGAAGATTTTAATTTTTGGGCATTTTTTAAGTGGCTTTCCATTACACTATCTCTAAACCAGTGTTTAGCTTTTTCTAATATCTCTTTCTTTTGATCTTCTGATAGCATAACTAATAAGCCAACTAATTAAATTAAAAGGGAATTAATTATATTCTTTATAATTTATAATGCTAGGAATTAACATAAAATCTCATCTACGAAATCACAAAAATGGGGGCTTATCGCTCCCATTTCATTGTAGTACTCTTTGATCAACAACAACCCCAAAAATCCAGCGTAATCTTTTTCTATTTAGACTGACTTTCTATACGGGCTTTCTCATATGCCTGTACTTTTTCTAGGATAGGATAAAAATCAAAACCCTCATCCTTCATCGTTGATATGAGCGATACGATCACAGCCAAATGAGAAGGCACAAATCCAACTTTATTATAATTCGTAATAGAATTAGGCTTCATTCCAAGTAATTCAGCAAATTCTTTAATTGAAAGACCTGCTTTACCGATAAGTCTATAGAATTCTTCGTAAGGCATGAGATTCAAATTTAACAAATAATAAAGTGAAAGTATAACATAGGCTATTTCTTTACACAGAATATTAAAAAACACATAAAAATATGTTTACAACACATATTTTTATGTGTTTAATTGTTCATATCAAGCCTATGCTTCTGTATCGGATTTTTTTATGAATTACTTCACTCAACCTCAATTATTTATTTCAGCAAAAGCAAAAAAATTAGGATTACAGTTAATCCAAGAGCTTTATATTCAACGTAGTGCCCGTTTGGCCTTTTATTTAGATGTGAATCCCTCTTTTGATGGGCATGAAGCTGTTTTATTTTGGACTGAACATTATTTAGCAGAATACCCAGATGCAACTTTCTCAGATATTCAGCAAAAATTTATACAATCTGTTCCAGAATCCTAAACTTTTTAGTGACTGTACTTACCAGGACAGGTCTTGGTATTGAAAGGTCATCAAAATTAGTCATCCTATAGAAGCTCCTTAAATAGATTTTTATCCTTCAATTTATTCTCTTCTGTCTTACTTTCTGCACTTAAAAACTGCTCAAAATCTGCCAATTGGTGTTTAAACGACTCATCATTTTTCAGCTTATTTAGAACCCATGCACCGAGCAAAATTTTACGTCGAGTATCATCTTTACGTTCTTGTGCTTTGGATTCTTTTAAAAGTTTTTGTTGTTTCAACTTAAGTTCATTTTGCTTCTGTTTAGCTTGCTCTTGTATCTGTTCTTGTTCTTTTTTTAAATAATCAATCTGTTCTTGAAGAGATAATTTTTTCTGCTGTGCTTTTGTGAGCTTCTTTAAAACAGCATCTTTCTTTTCTTGAATATCTGACATAATATTAAACCGTGATGTGCAATAAACAAACACCATCATAAAGTCAAAAAACAAAGCAAGCAATATCAAACGTAGCGAAGCGGAGTTTTCCCGTAACGAAGTGAAGGGCGCACTTACCCACTTTTATCATTTCATTCAAAAGTGGACGTTGCGACAGGGGAAACCCCTGTACCCCATGACCTCGCTTTAGCATGGTCAGCAACTTTTTCAAAGTTGCGAAAATCAAAACCACGGTATGCAGAAATTTAGGTTTTTAAAATGGCAATTTTTCATTTGAATGAAAGCAATATCTCACGAAGTGACGGACGTTCAGCCGTTGCTTGTGCTGCTTATCGTGCCTGTGAAAAATTAGAGGATCTGACTTTTGGAAAGACTCAGGACTACACTAAAAAAAAGGGACTTGCATACAAAAATATTTATGCACCAGAACATACCAATACAAAACTTTTAGACCGTCAAACACTTTGGAATACAGTAGAAAAAAAAGAATTCAATGCCAATGGCTCAATGAAAGCCAATGCACGACTCGCCAAAGAATATATCTGTGCTTTACCACATGAATTAACAGATGCAGAACGCATAAAAATCGTTGATGACTTTTGCCGAGACTTTGTGAACAAGCACAATGTTATTGTCGATGCCTGCATCCATGCACCACATGAACATAACGATGAAACCAATAATAAAAACTATCACGTACACATGATGTTCACTACCAGACTCATCAATGAAAAAGGCGAATTAGGAAAGAAACAAAGAATCTTCAACGACCATGGTCCCGAGATCCTGAAGGACAGCCGAGCAACTTTTGCCAATGTTGTAAATACAGTATTGGAAAATGCCGGGCTAGACG
>NZ_VPDJ01000040.1:0-13034 GCF_013417755.1 Acinetobacter sp. YH12231 | reverse complement strand
TCAAGAACTGTAAGGGTTTTCATGCTGTAAACCTATGCCTAAACTTGTCAAAATTGATTGTCTATTAGACTGTCTAATAGACAAATGATCAAGTCTATAATTTAGGCAGCTTTAAACCCGACTTTTTCAAGTAAAGGAATAAATTCCTTTACTTTTTCTGAATCTTTGAGCATCTCAGCAAGCCTTACAGCAAATTCAGGATAGCTTTCAGTTCCTTGAGAATAGTTGCTACTTACTTCTGGGAGTTCTGATAGTTTGTTAGCAAACAAGTGACGTTGTGCATCAGTTAATTTAGGGAAATCAACCTTTGTATTTTGTGTTTTAGTTTTTTTCTGGGTTAGTTTAAAAGAAAATCCTGAAATGATTCGACCTGTTTTATGTTGTTCGTATTTAGCAGTTATATCTGTTAGCTCATTAACTTGTTTAATAGCAAAATCTAGAACATAACTTTTGAAGTTACTCATAGTCTTATACTGATTAACTTCAACGCCTAGTTGCTGTCTAAATGTTTGTAAATCAAAAACAGGAGTCTTTCCTGCGGATCTCCATTGAATTAACAATTCATACAAACGAATTGCATAAGTACTGGTTAATTTAGCGACTTGCTGTAATTCATACTTAGTAAAGTTTTCTTCTAAGCGAGTAATAAGAGGAACTATGTCTTGAGTGAAGCGTAAAAAAACAATCCCTGAATTTGGTTCATAACCAATTTTATCTACCCAACGACAGTGAAAACTGCGGTCTTTCCCCGTTTTAGGGCTAATGTCATGATAAGTGACATAACGGTCAAATAAGCTTTTAGATGCATCTCTCAGAACTTTATAAGCAGTATGTTTTTCAACATTAAAAGTATTTATATAACTACTTGCATGAACTTCAAGGAGGCTATTTTCTGTAATCCCATGTCCAGTTTCTCTGGCTTCTGCTATCGCAAGTAAAATTAAGCGTTGTTCTACCGTATCAAGTGTATAACTTGCTTGAACTAAAGCATTGTCTTTAACAATTAATTTTGACATTTCTCTATTTATTATCTTAACAACTAGGTCGTAAGATAGACTATTCAAATTGTTTTGGCAATTCTCTTTTTACTAGGTCGATAAACCTAGTTTTAATACCCTTTAAGACTAATATAATTTCACCACCTTTAAAGGCTTTTAGGCTAATAAACCTTAGCTTAGTGATTGTTTTAAGAGCAAACTTAATATTAAAGAAGTAAAAGGTCGACAAACCTAGTTTTAAGGTCGACAAACCTAGTTTTAAGGGTCGACAAACCTAGTTTTAAGGGTCGACAAACCTAGTTTTAAGGGTCGACAAACCTAGTTTAATAGAACCTGTAAAGCTTTTAAATAAATGCTTTCAGGATATCTAAAAGCATTTAAAAACATTAAAAATAATTAAAAGCCCAGGGAGTGAAAAAATTGCCCTATGTTTTCGCTACGCTCAAACTCTATTGAATCTCGCTTTCACTCGATTCGTTGGGGCAATTTTTTAGTTAATTCTTTCTTGAATTCTAAAAATCAAAAGCAAGAATGAATTCGCTTCGCTCATAAAGCTTTTTTACTCGCTTTCGCTCGATCTAGAATCTGATTTTTACATGTGATTTACGCTTTATTAGGCTCTACTGCCTAAAAAGCTGTTTTTCAGAAAGTCGAAGCGCGAATTTTAGTGGTTCGCTCGTAGACACTCGCTCTATAGATACCTTTTAGGTATTTAATTTGAGTTTTAAGGACATTTCTTAATTTATAAATTAAGGATTCATTTAGGGGTGAAGCGTAAAAGAGCTTATTTCGCATTTTTAGCCCTGATTACATTTTTTATGTAGGATTTTATAGGATTGAGCCCAAAACAGGCTGTAATCGCATTTTATGGCTTTTTACGGTGCTTTTGGATGAGTACCTTGTGAAGTTTTTGTCCATTGATGTTATAGGTTGGCAAATCTTCAATCATACGCTGGAATAATTTTGTTTCTTCCTTGAGGTCTTCGGTGTTGTTTTGGATCTCTTTATAGATTGTGGTTTCTTTAATGGCTCTTTCCCAAATAATGCTCTGTAGGAGGGCATCTCTGAGTAGGGGAATATCGCTGTGTTGGATCTGAAGATCCAGGTCTTTATAAAGCGATTGAACTACACCTCCTATCGCGTATTTGAGTTGGTTTTCTGCATTGCGTTTTTTCTGGGCTTCTGTCAGTTCCTTGTGACTTTTCTGCAAAATTTCACGTTTGTGTTCATTCTCCAGCCGGATTCGATTGTCTAGGGCGGCTTTTTCAATTTTCTGATAAGACTCTAGGGCGCGATCTAGGCGGAAAAAATTATCCTGATCCATTGTTTGATTGAGTAAGGTCAGAATTTCAATTTCGTTGGCCAAGAGGGGCTGTTGGTTTTTGTCCTTCAGTTTGATTTGTTCAATGAGTGCCTGTCTTGTTAGAAACTGGTTTTTCTCTCGGTCGACTGTTTTGAACAGGCTGAGTTGTTTGTCATTGAATCTGCCATTGGATTGCTGAAGTAGGGTCAAAGCCTGTTGTTGTTTTTTCTTGAGGAAGGGAAGTTTCTCCAGAAATTGCTGCAATGTCGTGAGGTCATTTGAGGTGAGTATTTTCGTAGGTCTTCCACGGACCGCCATCGCATTCTCCAGCATAAAATGGGTGAGGTTTTTGTGTTTTCAGTTTAGCATAGGCCGGCACAGGAAGAATTAAATAAAATGTGGGAACATTTTATTTAATTCTTAAGCTCGTTTCCGTGTTTTTAATTCGATATAATTACTACGCAATTATATCGAATTAAAAACACTTCTCCTCGTGCTCCGCAGGCTCTGCGAGGCTCCGTGAATTTGAAGGTGGGATTATGTTCTATTGCAACCTGGAACACACAAGCAAAAAGGCCGTGAAAACCCGATCGGGGAAAGTAAAAAATGCTGCCACGGCCAAGAACCGGTTTCACTACATTACCCGGACTTCGCACTTTAAAAATTATAAAGAAAGTGCCTCAGAACAGATCGAGTTTGTGAGATCCGGCAATCTGCCAAATTTTGCTGAAGGAAAGCCAGCTGAGTTTTGGGACGCTGCAGATATTTATGAACGTAGTAATGGCCGTACCTGTTCCAGTTTGGTGGTGGCCTTGCCCAAAGAGTTGAATCAGGCACAGCGGATTGAATTGGCCGAGGCGTTTATTGCTGAGTTCGCAGACCGCTATAGCTATCCCTTTACCTGTGCCATTCATAATCATGTTGGATCGTTGGGTGGGCAAGAGCAACCGCATTTGCATTTTATGTATAGTGAACGACATGTTGATGGCATTGACCGGACCGCAGAACAGTTTTTTAAGCGTTATAACCCAAAGGATCCACAGAAAGGTGGGGCGCAGAAGCTGACAGCTGATGTGTTAGGTATGGGAAAGGCGCAGTTACAGCTGTATCGGCAGAAGACTGAAGAGCTGATTAATGACAGTCTCATGCGTTATGCCCCGACCAAGATGGTAGAAATCAAGGGAATTCAGGTGGAAGTTCCTAGCTTGGTCAGCTGTTTATCCAACAAGGAGTACAACAAGAAGCATGGCACACAGCTGAAGGATGTTCCTGTGATGAATAAGGCGGTCCGTTTTGCGCGTGAGAAAGAGCCGGAATTAGTGGCAGAACGGGAAAGAATGACTGCTGAAATTAACCGGTTACGTGCTGAAAATCATTATGAGTTGTATCGTCCATTTTACGAGGCTGAATTAAAAAATCGTCAAGAGATTGAAGAATTGAGCACGCAAGCTGAAACACCACGGACACGCCAGCGTTGGTATGCTCAAGAAAAATTATTGTTTTTACAACAAAAAATGCAGCAAACCTTATTGCAAGATCATCAAACGACCGAACCTTTTAGGTTGATTCAGCATGATTTACAGGCTTATATCGATCTTTTGAATACCGAATTCTTCGATCGACTTGAGAAATTTGAATACTTAAGTGATCTGGGCCAACGGTTAAAGAATTCAGTTATTCAGATAGCCTCTATTGATGAAGAATTGGCATTCATGCAGCGGCAGGTCATCGAACGTGTGCCTTTGCAAATGAGAGACAAGGCAGTAACTCCTGACAAAATAAGGAATCATGATCAGGATAATGATTTTAGTTCTGGTTTTTAGGCAGATTGTTTAAGGCGCGCCATTGCATCAGCAGAACAGCCTCTTCATCTTCCAGTGTAGTTTCTCCAGACTGGATCCGTTCAAAGCGTTCCCAGGATCTTTTTTTATGGGCCCTTTTTTCTTTGGGACTCATGCCGAAGGTCGTAATCGATTGAGCTGTTGCCCAATCCTTGCGATCCATTTTTTTGAGATGCTCACTTGTACTGAATTTTTTCATGGAAATACTTCTGATAGGGACTTAACCGAATTATTTGATCTTTAATTCCTTAACGTGACAGAACCTGATATTGCAACTGCCAAGCTGAATGCAGAACTTTCTCTTGTATTGTAAAAGATAATTCGACTTCTAGATTTTTTTAGCTTCGATAAAAACAAGATAATAATTATAAATCAATAATTTAGACGATTAGTAATGAATTTTAGATTTTTGAGAAAAAAGCAAGATAATAATTATAAATCAATACTTTAGATGATTAGTGATGAATTTTAGATGATTAGTAATGAATTTTAGATTCTATTTTTTTTAGCGTCTAGCCTAAAATTCATTACTATCCCATTTTATTTATTAAGCATCACTATAATTAGTCAAAAAATGAAAAAAACTTCATTAATAATCCAGATTTACCAGAAATTATATATGTAAGAATAAGGAGTACTATTATTGTGAATATCAAAATATCACCCTCGGGGTGATTGAGACCAAATTTAATTAAGTTTGTGTCGAGAAAGCGGTCCAAGATCCAAGATAAAATCATCAAATTTACTGTCAAAGCTGTTGCTACCAATTTAGCTGAAGACTCTTCTATTTGTTCAATAAAACTCATTTTTACATGCCTATGTTATAGCTACTCTCAATAATATTGATACAGATCTTCACAACGGTTTGCAAACTTCGCATAAGAGATTTTATGTTAAATAAAAAGGCACCTTACGGTGCCTTTTATCTTTAATTTAGCTATCAGCAAGAAGTAATTTATAAAACTTACCAACCTCTGTTCTTGTAGCTAATTGGGAAAGACCCCTAATTAAGCTTTCTTTATCAGAGTATGCCGATGTATCGCCATCAACTTTTATTCTTAGTGGATATCCATCTTCATTTTCTATAATTTCAGCAATCTCATACGATTTAGTGCCATTAGACAAACGAAGAGCTTTATAAGACTCATTCGAAAAATCATTTAAAATTGATGCTGCTGAGGCCCACAAGGCATTGCTAGTCTTGTGTCGAATCATACGTGTTAGATTATCTATTTTAGTAAAAATTTTGTTATCTGACGCTCTCTTAAATGATTGAGAAAAATCCTCGAATATTTCTGCAATTTCATTTTTATTACTTTCAGCTACATCTGCTCGTTGAATACCTATGGAGATGCTGTCTTCAAAATTAAAATGGCTCATGAGTTATGATCTCCATGTCAGGTTAAATTGAATTGGTAAATGATCTGACCAACGTTCAGTCTTACTGGTGATATCAAATATATTTAATATTTTTAGTGAATTATCAGAGTATTTCCATCCTGAATCACCTTCTATTAAGTTTTTAGCAAACATTACTTGATCGAAATTGAACCAATGTTGATAGTTTTTCTGTTTATAAAAATACGTTCCGAGAGTTAAATAAGGTACTGAATGGCTTAATGGAGGGGGAACATTCAAGAAGTTCCAAGAAGGGTTATATAGCAGCTCAAATCCATTTTTACTTCGACTTGGAGATTTAGGCTCTCTAAAACTACATAAATCCTCGGTCAAGCTAGTGCAATATGGCTCAGTGTTAAAGTCACCAGCAATAATAATATTGTTATTTACTAGTAGCCAGTTATTTAAATGAAACCTTAAATTTTGCGCTACTTTCTCCCTGACCTTTTGAATTTCAGGGGTTAATATACTTGGCCAATGTACTAATACAAAACTCAATAGTTCTTGGTTATAAACATCAATAAAGTCATACTTTTGACCGCTTTTAGAGAATTCTCCCTTATAGCTTGAATCCGTATTTTCACAGTCATGGTGCTTTTCTGTTTGAATTAATAAAAATTTATCGGAACGATAAATGATACAGGTATCAAATCGAGTATTTCCTCTTTGTTGGGTTCCATTAGCAACTCTATAAGGGATCTTGAAACGCTCAAAAATACTATTTAAGTAATTTACGGAAGTATCATCAATCTCTATTAATCCAATAAAATCAATATTTTGTGTTAATAATCTTGCAATAAAACGTTTGCTTATTCTCCAACTTCTTTGATCAACTGCTGATCTAGAGGAACTTATTTTAGCATTCCAAATAATTATATTTAGATCAGTAGTTGGCATAATTGAGTTCCATTTTACCCAATCCAAAGAGGGTCAGTATTCCAATTAGTGGGGAACCCTGCTTGATGCATATGATTATTGGCAAAAGGATATCTATTAAAGATATTTTCTAGTTCTGCTCTTAGGTCCAAATTTTGGATTTGAAGCTTCTTTAGCATTTTTTGAATGACAGCAATGGTTGTATATGGTCGGTGTTTATTAGGTGATGAAATAGTTAAAACATTATTTAAATTACTAGGAATAGAAAGTTTTGCATTCCATAGGCGACTGTGATGAGCACAACGATTACGGACATCTCGAATACATCGGATCCAATTCACTAAAACTTTGTAATCCTTTGCGCCAAAATCTTTTGCTAAATTATCGAAATCTATAGTTGGTAAGCTATGATTAATAGCATCATATATTTTATAAATTTGACCTAAGCTTAATAGTTCACTGGCAATCCAAAATGGGGGTAAGTTTTTATATTTATCATGCTTGTCATTGTAATATTTTGACCTATAGTTTGAAGCATAGAGTTCTTTTTCTCGATTAAAGTCATTACTTATTTTATCTCTAATAGAATCAATAGCATAAGTGTTATTTCGAACAATAAAAAAAAGAGAGTTATCTAAATACCAAAATGGATCTGAAGTTGTTCTGGAAATTAGATGATCCAACCTGCTGCGTAATTTAACTTCTATTTTGGCAATAGCTTTAAACATCAGTATTCTTAGCTCTTCATCAAACCTATATAGTTCAACACCTGATTCGAAAAAAGAATTAGAACGATAAACCTTAGGGTTAGTACCTTGCAGGTCAAGCATCGGATGAAGATATATTTTGAAATGGTAATAACTGATTTGGCTTAAAATCTTTTCTGCTTCAACTTCATTACTAAATAACAGATTTTTCCCTTTTAAATCACTAATTAAATCAATTGGTTGTCTATATGGTTTTAAGTATAAGGAATAAGGCATATTAATGAATGTAATGAAATATAAGCAAAAAAAAAGCTCACTAGAAAGTAAATTAATACTTGCTGCGAGCGTCATTAAGTACAATATAGTAAGTCAAGATAGTTTTGTCAAATAGTTAATGTATTAGAATTTCTAAAATTAACATGATACGGATTATACGAAATCATCAATGTATAGCTTTAATTTCCTGTTGGAAAGCCATGAAACATCCATTGTATTCCCCATAAGATTACTAAGATAAGGATCACCCAAACCATAATCTTTAAATTATACATTCTGTAAGTTTTCCTAAAATTAACATAATACACCTTATACGAAATCAAAAATGGGAGCCTAAGCTCCCATTTTTATTGATGATTTTTTAATTCTTTTAGCATGGCATCCCGTAAAATTTCATTCATTCGTGTTTGATAGCCTTTGCCTTGAGCTTTAAACCATGCAAGTACATCAGCATCTAAACGGATGGAAGTCTGTTGCTTCACTGGGCGATAGAATTGATTATGGCGTACAGCATTGCTCCAGTCGGTAATTTCAGGAATATCTGAGAGATCTAGCTGATCATCAGGAACCGTCCTTTTAGCAAGCAAGCGTTCAATTTCAGCATCTTGCTTGTCGCTGAATTTTTCATTCAGTTCTTTACGTGAGTATCTAACCATGCTCATATCTATCTCGCTCCGCCTTAGTGACTTGTCTTGCACTAATGATTCGTATGATTTCACAGTCATCTTCATCAAAAATGGTGTGAGCTACTAAGAGCATTAGTACGCCTTTTACTTTCCCAATGGTCTGCCAACGTTCTTCACCATCGGTATGTCTGTCCTGAATTGAGATCCTCAGTGGATCATCAAAAACAAGGCTTGCAGTTTCGAAAGAGATATCATGCTTTTTCTGATTCTTTCGATTCTTAGCCTCATCCCATTCAAAATACTGTTCCATAAAAAAACATTCAAATTTGTATATACAATAATGTATCACAAAATTGTATCACTCAACCTGATTGGTGTAATTTTTAGTCAAAATTATTGGCAAAATATTCCAGAATTGACCATAAAAAAGCCGACTTGTTTCAAAGTCGGCTTTTCGGGTTTGCGCCCCCGATTTCTTATAGCATAACTTTTTGAAATATAACACTATTTATTTTGCATTTCGTATAACGCCCATTATGTTAAATAGCCGAGAAATACTGTACTTTAAGGGCTGTTCAAAACAGCTATAAGTTATAAAATGAAATGGTCTAAATTAATTGATTTCAATGAACAATATTTACAACGTGGTTATCTTTTAAAATTCAAAGCTCATTATCCATTTGAAGAAGAAGTAATCATGATGGTATGTGAAGGTGGATATTCACAAAAAGGGTTAATAACTATAAGTGGATATAAAGCGGGCATTAATATGTATGTTTTATTCCCTGAAGAGGCAAATCCTGATGGTCTATCAACTGAATGGCTTATAAAGAATTGGACTAAATGGGTTTGGCCAGAAGGTGACGTAAATTCTGTATTAGTACGCCCTGCATTAACTTACGATGAAATATAGTTTAGTTACGCTAAAATTAACATAATACACCTTATACGAAATCAAAAATGGGAGCCTTTAGCTCCCATTTCATTTATCAATTTTTAAATTTTTCTGTTGAAATTAGCTCGTTCAAATCGCCAATTCACTATGACTACCTAATCGAACTAACTTCAAAATGAGTAGTTCACCTTCTTCTGTTTTCTTATAGATTAAAACAAGATCTGGTTTGATATGGCAGTCACGATGACCTACCCAATTACTGACCAAAGCATGGTCACGATACTTTTCAGGCAAAGTTTCATCGGCTTGTAATAACTCTAAAACAGTTTGTAGTTCAGCATCGACTGTATTTCGATGCTGACCTTTTTTCTCACGTTTATAGTCTTTCTTAAATGCAGAGGTGTACTTAATCGTCCGCATTTAGATCAGCCATTAAGTCTTTTACAGAAGTGAAGCTCTTTGCTTTGCTTAGATCTTCTTCCATCGCTGCAATGGTTTCAGCATTGGGTTGCCAAATATCAAAAGGTAAAGCCTTTTCTTTAGCTACTTTGGTCAATAATAAACGGACTGCATCTGAGACAGTTAAGCCCATTGTTGCGAGAACTTCCGTTGCTTCATGCTTAATGTTTTCATTGATGCGAGTAGTCACTAGTGCATTTGAAGCCATGTTAAGTTCCTGTGATTAACATTGTTAATCACACTATATTCCTAGATGAAGAAAAATTCAATTCGTATAACAGCCATTATGTTAAATGGAAGATGGAAATGTATGGAATATAAAAAATTTTACTACCTAAATAAATAAAACATCAAAAATGTAAATTATTTACCATAAATATTTTTTATAGCTTAGATACTTGACCCTCACGTAACGTTAGCCTCTAGCATAAGACACGCCTAAGGAATAAAGGAGTCAAAAGATGTTATTACAAGTCGGTGAACTGGCTAAGCGGACAGGGTTAACTATTCGCACCCTTCATCACTATGACGATATCGGTTTACTTCAGCCTTCGGCCCGCTCCGACGCCAGTTACCGACTTTACAGTCGTCAAGATATTACTCGCTTATACCAAATTCAGGCATTGCGAGGGCTTGGAATGACATTGGCAGAAATTGGCGCGGTTCTTAATAGTCCAAACCTGGCACTCGCCCCATTAATTGATCGGCAGATTCAGGCAATCGATCAGATGATCATTAAGCAGACTCAACTGCGCTATCGTTTGAGCAGTCTCAAAAATCAACTGATGAATGGTGAAGAGCTGGAACTGGACAATTGGCTAAAAACATTGGAGCTTATGTCTATGTACGAACAATATTTTACAAAAGAGGAACTTGCAGATCTGACTTTTTTACAGGCAGATAGTAAACAACAAAAAGAATGGGAAGCGCTTGTCATCGAAGCCAATGCACTCTTTAAGGCCGGAGAATCTTCTAGTAGTGAAACTGCCCAAAACCTGGCTTCACGCTGGATGCTGACCCTCGAACAGAATACGGCTGCTAATCCTGAATGGTTGGCTAAATTGAATAGCATGCATTCAGCTGAATCGGCATTTCAGGAAAAATTGGGTGTGCGTCCGGAAGTGGTTGAGTTTCTACTTGAAGCATTTGCCGAGAGTAAGCTGAACGTTTTTGCACGTTATTTATCCGAGCAGGAATTTGCTTTTATGAAGCAACATTATGTACGTGAGATGAAAAATTGGCCCCAGTTATTGATTGGATTGGAGAAGGCCATTCGTGCTGGGATTGAACCTGACAGTGAACAAGCAAAATGTTTAGCACAGCAATGGCTCTCCATGTTACAGGGTTACGCAGGCAAAAATCCGGCGACACATGCGAAGATTCGCAATGCCATGCAAAATGAACCAAGTCTTGCCGAGGGAACCTGGCTCAAACCTACCACTTTGCAATTTTTAGAAAAAGCAGTAGCAGCTTTGATGCGTTGTGCTTAGTACATGCTTACCTCTATTCAAATAATCAAAGTAGTGTGGCTATCCCATAATATGGGGTAGTCATTAAGTTTATGATTTCAAAATATTTTATATAGAGAAAGTAGAGTAAATGGTATTATCACAAACTTATCCAACTACACTATATAAGTTGGTTATTTTCGATTTTGATGGAACCTTAGCAGATTCATTTCCTTTCTTTGTTTCAACTATAAATCATCTGGCTGACATGCACTCTTTCAAGAAGATTCATTTAGATGAAGTGGAATCTTTTAGAGAAATACCTTCCCGAGAGCTAATGAAAACTCTTGGAATACCAGTATGGAAACTACCTGCGATTACTCAGAATTTTATAAAACTCATGAAGGTAAATCCTTCAAAGATTCCTCTATTCGACCATACCGATGAAATGCTTGCCCACCTTAATGAACATGGAATTACAGTGGGCCTGGTTTCTTCAAATGGATACGAAAATGTGACCCGTATTCTTGGTTCAAGCTGTCGATACTTTAATTACTTTGAATGCGGTGCATCTTTTTTTGGAAAAGCATCTAGGTTAAAGCAGCTTTTAAAAAAAGCAGGCTATAAACCCTCAGAAACTATCTATATAGGTGATCAGATTACCGATTATGAGGCAGCTAGATCGGTAGGAATTGCTTTCGGTGCAGTTTCATGGGGTTACAGCACAGAAAGACTTTTAAAGAAATTGTCACCTGATGAGACATTTGAAAATGTGTCTGCCATAAAGAGGATTACTGTCAGCAAAAAATAACCCTACTAAATTATGCTTATAAGCAGAGAATCGCCATTCTAGATACCCGAGGTAAATTATGCTTTCTTTAAAGATAACTACACATATTGATATTCATGCGACACCGGAGCAAGTTTGGCAGGTACTGACTGATTTTAAATCGTATGAGAGTTGGAATCCCTTTATCCGTAAAGTTGAAGGAAAGTTAAACATAGGTGAAAAACTAAAGATTAGGATTCACCCAACTAAGCAAAAAGCAATGGAATTTAAGCCTACACTATTGGAAGTTAAAAATGCTCAGTCTTTAAGCTGGCTAGGTCACTTTCTAATCCCTGGTCTTTTAGATGGTGAGCATCATTTTAAACTTTGCTCCCAAGAAGATGGCAGCACTTGTCTCGTACATTCTGAGACATTTAGTGGTCTACTTGTACCTATGATGCGTAATAATTTGAAATCTATAAGGAAAGATTTTGAATACATGAATCAATCTCTAAAATTATTTGTAGAATCAAAACTTTAGATTTGAAATCATAGGGTAATAAATTGTTATTTTTATTAAAACAGATCCATGTAGGCACTTCGCTTCTTTATTCTTTCAATTTTTAAATTCCCCTAAAATTAACATAATACACCTTATACGAAATGTGTTATAATTTACCTTGAAATTCATATACTTATTTCAAAGTTTATAGCCCAATCGAGCCCGTTTGGGCTTTTTTTATGATTTTTCACGTTCCACGATCATTTTTTGAGCAATGTTCCACGAGTTTAATAAGCCCAGGTGAACAATCAGATCAGCCATATGGCTTAAAGAAGCGGCTCCAGAAGCCTCTTTTCTCCGGCTCCGGTTCAACATGCTCTGGCACTGGAATCCGCTTATTTTCCATCTGCTCAGGAGTAGTCAATCCGTCATGTTTAGCTTCTGCTGTAACCGGTTCGGGATCTGTTTTGGCCATGCTTGATTGCACCGGTTCTTGATCGGTAAACGTAGTCATATTAGGTTTTGGGGCTTCTAATAGGCGTTGCATCGTTTCAATTTGGTTTTGATAAAAAGATTCCCGATCTTTGGCATCATCAAGCTGATTTTTCAGCATGTCTATTTGTTGTCTAAGCAGTAAAACTTCTGCCGAATTTGGACTGTCTATTTTTACAGGTTCTTTTACATCCTGTTTTTTGACGGGTTCCCCAAAAACACGGATTGCTTCCGCTAGATCAATCTTATTCTCAGAATTTTTACTTAAAATTCCTTTCTTTATGTTGTTGTAAATCGTTTGTCTATTGATGTTGTAGAGCTTGGAAAGTTCAAGAACTGTAAGGGTTTTCATGCTGTAAACCTATGCCTAAACTTGTCAAAATTGATTGTCTATTAGACTGTCTAATAGACAAATGATCAAGTCTATAATTTAGGCAGCTTTAA
>NZ_VPDJ01000039.1:0-13277 GCF_013417755.1 Acinetobacter sp. YH12231 | reverse complement strand
TTGAATTTCTTTGTCAGACATAGTGATCAGCATCTATATTTTATATCCAGTCCATGGTGATAAAAATCATCATAAACCAGACATTTTTATTGGTGAGAATATAGACACTTTAAATGGGTTCTAACAAAGCATTTCGTATAACCTCTATTATGTTAAATGGAGGAATTTTATGATTCTAGACGTATTAGAAATAATCTAATTATGCTTTGCATAATATATAGATAAATGCTTGTATTATCTAAAATTGAAAGGTGCTTAAGCTGATTTTAATAGCTAAAAGCATATACATTTGGAAGCGATATGAGTTTATTTACTGTAGATACAGATAAGAAAGTATTAATGCCACTTGGTGGAACAAAACTAAGTGAACAACAACTGACAGAACGCTATGATTTACAAGAGTGGCTAGTTAGTCATCCTAAAGCTTTAGGTGAAGAGCTTCTAATTATTCAGAAAGAATTCTCAGGTTTTGATGGTACAGGGGAACGTCTAGATTTATTAGCATTAGATACCCAAGGTAGATTAGTTCTTATTGAGAATAAAAGAGATGAAAGTGGACGTGATGCAGTTTGGCAAGCTATCAAATATGCTTCTTATGTTGCTACTTTCACTGTAGAAGATATTGAAAATGTTTTTGAACAGTATCTGCTTAAATACAAGCCTAGATATCTAGAACTTGATGATAATGCATATGATTTAGATCAAATTAAGCATACAGTAAAGTTACTTATTCAAAGATTCCTTGGCGAAAATCAAGAACTAGATGCGGAAATACCTACACTTAATTTAGGAAATAGCCAGCGTATAATTTTAGTAGCAGGCGAATTTAGACGAGAAGTTACTAGTACAGCATTATGGTTGATCGAACGCGGTATTGACGTCAAATGTGTCAAAGTTTCCCCATATGTATTAAATGGGCAACTTTTAGTTCAAATCCAACAAATTATTCCTGTTCCAGAAGCTTCTGAATATATGGTGCGTTTAAATAGGAAAGATGCCGCGGAAGTTTCAGTTAAGATTAAACGCACTGATAAAACTGATATTCGATATCAATATTGGGAAGGATTATTAGAATATTTTTCAAAATTTAATAATCGTTTATATAACAATATAAGTCCAAAAAGTGATCATTGGCTTAATACTGGTTCTGGTATCTCAGGATGTGCATATACACTACTTTTTTTACAAAAAGAGCTAAGAGTCGAATTTGCTATGGGGCGTTCAAATGCAGAAGAGAACAAACTATTATTTGATTTTTTTAGTAAGCATAAACAGCAAATTGAAGAAGTATTTGGACAACCTTTGGAGTGGTTACGTTTAGATGATAAAAAATCATCCCGTATCCAATTATCAATAATGGTAGATGGATATGATAATACATCTTGGGAACAACATTTTAAGTGGCATTTGCAAAATATAGAAAGGTTAGAAAAAGCATTTAAGCCATTAATAGGTGAAGCTTACAAAGCTTTAAATAATATCAGTTAATATTTACTAATTTTAAAGTGTTTCTAAAATTAACATAATACACGTTATACGAAATGTGTTATAATTTATTTTGAAATTCAAATACTTATTTCAAAGTTTATAGCCCAAACATCACTGTTTGGGCTTTTTTTATGATTTTTCACGTTCCACGCCTATTCTTTGATCAAAGTTCCACAACTTTGTTCATATCAGTTAAACAATCGTGGTTAATCATAGGGTCTAAAAAAACGGCTCCAAAAGCCTCTTTTTTCCGGTTCCTGTTCAACGTGCTCCGGCACTGGAATTCGCTTATTTTCTGTCTGCTCCGGAGTAGTCAATCCGTCATGTTTCGGTTCTGCTGTGTCCAGATCGGGATCTGTTTTGACCATGCTTGATTGTACTGGTTCTTGATCGGTAAACGTAGTCATATTAGGTTTTGGGGCTTCTAATAGGCGTTGCATCGTTTCAATTTGGTTTTGATAGAAAGATTCCCGATCTTTGGCATCATCAAGCTGATTTTTTAGCATGTCTATTTGTTGTCTAAGCAGTAAAACTTCTGCCGAATTTGGACTGTCTATTTTTACAGGTTCTTTTACATCCTGTTTTTTAACTGGTTCCCCAAAAACGCGTATGGCTTCTGCTAGATCAATCTTATTATCAGAATTTTTACTTAAAATTCCTTTCTTTATGTTGTTGTAAATTGTTTGTCTATTGATGTTGTACAGCTTGGAAAGTTCAAGAACTGTAAGGGTTTTCATGCTGTAAACCTATGCCTAAACTTGTCAAAATTGATTGTCTATTAGACTGTCTAATAGACAAATGATCAAGTCTATAATTTAGGCAGCTTTAAACCCGACTTTTTGAAGGTAAGGATGTAACTCTTCAAATTTAGTGGGGTCTTGAAGCATGTCAGCGATACGTAAAGCAAATTGCTGATAGCTCTCAGTACCTTCTGAATATCGTCCCATCTCTGGTAGTCCGGAAAGTTTATTAGCAAAAAAATGGCGTTGTTTATCGGTCATTTTTGAGAAGGCATCTAAAGTATTAGGATCTCTCTTGCTCTCGATATGCTCATGAGTTAATTTCTTTTGTTTAAAACTGAATGAAAAACCTGAAATTGAGCGTCCTTTTTTATGCTGTTCGTACTTCAGATTGATATCTGAAAACTCATTAATTTGGTCTATAGCAATATCAAGTACACGTCTCTTAAATGCTTCCATTCTGGTGTATTCGTTTACACCAATACCCAATTGGCTACGGAATTTATTTAATTCAAAAAGAGGGGTCTTCCCTATAGATTTCCACTGCATTAATAATTCGTACAGACGAACTGCATAGACGCTTTTAAATTCAGATGTTTTTCGTAGATGATAGCTTGTGAAATATTGTTCAAACCCATCTATTTTAGTGACATGTTCGATAACTACACGCGTTAATGTAACGAGAATTCGACCTTCACCTTTTCTATAGTTTGCATCTTGAATCCAACGACTTTTCGTTAGACTTCCATCTTCATTTGTAATTGTGAATTGTCGCTTAAATAGTGAGTCTTCTGCTTCAATTAAAGCTAAATAAGCAGCATCTGGAGAAACATTAAAAGCTTTCGCATATCTAATGGCACTTAGTTCTAATGGTTCATCAGTTGATAAACCTTGTCCTGTTTCTCGAGCATCTACAATAGCAAGCTGTAAAAGACGAGTTTCACTTAAGGTTAGAGTCTGTAAGGCTTGAACAAGTTTGTTTGATTTTACGACTAAGTCTGTCATGTTGTTCTATATAGCAACGGTTTTATTATGTTGCTATAACAACATAATAAAAATCTGTTGTCAAATACCGAGGAAACGTTGCTATATAACCGAGGAAACGTTGCTATATAACCGAGGAAACGTTGCTATATAACCGAGGAAACGTTGCTATATAACCGAGGAAACCCTTTTGTATAAACGCTTTCAGCTTATCTAAAAACATTTAAAAACATTAAAAATAATTAAAAGCCTTTCAAATGAAAAATTGCCCTATGTTTTCGCTACGCTCAAACTCTATTGAATCTCGCTTTCGCTCGATTCGAGGGGCAATTTTTTGCCTAATCTTGTTGTGACTTTAATAAAAAACAAAAGCAACAATGAATTCGCTTCGCTCATAAGTTTTTTTACTCGCTTCGCTCGGTCTAGAAATCACTTTTCTGTAAGTGATTTACTGTTTTTGAGATTTTGATACTAAAAAATTGTTTTTCAGAGAGTCTAGGCGCGACTTTTCAATGTTCGCTCGTAGACACTCGCTCTGATATAACGATTTAACGCAAAAAATAGGGGGTATGCGCGATTTTTCAATGATTACTAATGTGAATCCTATGTCTATGAGGAAAACGTGCTTAAAACGCAAATGATGAGCTTTCAGGAAAAGGTAAGGCGGCCTCCTAAGGAGACCGCCTTGTTTTTTGATTTGTCGTGTTCAAATTCACGAAACTAACGCGCTTAACGCTAATCATTTATTGAGTTCGCGACTAGAACGAACTCGTAGTTATCAACTTACGACATTTTCACTGTTTCCAGTGGAAGCGACTCTCATGGATCCTCCATCAAGACTAAGCTGGCCCTGACTTCTACACATCACAAAGTACACACTTCAAATTGTGTTTTAGTTCCACAATCTCGATTTTATATAACATCATCCCACTAGCAGCATGCTGCATCATCGCAAAAATCAGTCAGCAGCAGATCCGTCTCCGGAACAACTGGGTGATTTCAAAGCGCAAACTTCAACGTAACCAACGCACTTTTTCTTAATGATTACTCATGAAATATTATTCATCCGACCGCTACATCAGGATGTTTAACGTTTATTCACTTTCTTCCGTGCCAAACAGGCTTGCCGCATTTCATAGCGGCCGAGGTTGCCACACCTCTCACCTGATAAACTTTGTTTTCTCAGCCCGGTTATGCACCGTATTGCCTTTCGTTCACCCACCCCTTACGTTTTTATTCGCTCGAAGTGACCTAATTAATCCGGATAAATCCGAAATAAACCTAATCAGCAACTCTCCCTCTCTCATAAATCAGTCCTTATAGCATCCTCGCGGAATGTTTTCGGTCTAAAAGCCTATAGTCTGGAGCCACCACATCTAATAATTGGCTTGAGAGATTCCCACTTTAGCGTTAACAGTCTTTGTCTATTTCTATTGAAATAGACGGTCAGTACGCTTATCCGTTCCATTTGATATCAGCTATTCCTTTTTTTTGGGATAAGAGTTCCAAAAACTCCCATTATTAACCGATATTAAATTTCATTACGGGTAAAGCACTTAACCTACATACAGCAACATGCGTAATAATATAAAGAAAACAATTATTAATAATGAATAAATCCAAAATTAATAACACAAGATATTATCTCCTTAGTGTCACCGTTACTGGCTTGAGCTATCCATAGATCATTTCAGCCAACCGAATATGTCATCACGACAAGTCAATTCGGCCAACCGAAATGTACCAAGCGTTCTAGATTTCTCCTCACGCCCCTAGTACCTCGCGATACTCTCATAAGCCCACCAGTATGCAACGCATTTAGCCCTGTTAAGGAATTGAAGCTAAAAACGTGTGTTCCTAACGCATCTATCATTCCTTGAAGATACTCACACTCTCTGTTAAGCAGGGTTTGCCCTTGTCACCAAGGGTCCCGTTTCAGTGTCGCCCAACTATTTATCTGCCCACCACGATTTCATACGTCACAAACAGAATAAGAGTGATTGGGTCAAAGAACAGAATCTCACTGTCCAGTGCCCTTCGCAGCCGCACCAACTAGATTTCTCACGTATGCAGCTACACGGTCTTTAGCATGAAATGGCTGTTTCATGCACACGGACCGAGAAAAAAACAAAGCTTAGAAAGTTTTGCTCGTTGCACGATTAACACAACAAAGCTCATTTCATATTTTGGCAATGCCATCGTCTCAAGCTTTTTTCGAGCTGGCAAATTTTCAGATGTTTACGCGCCCACTGATTTCGGGAACTCTTATTTATATTTCTGCCATTAAACAGCTAGTTAGAATGAAATTTACTCAAAAATAGTCAATAAAAAATATATGTTTCAAAGGGGTACTTTTATAGTTATGGCAAAGATTTTTTTAATGTATAAAAAACAACAAGTTAAAAATTGAAATTGTATAAAAAATAACCAATTGTTTTTTATTTCTTTATTTTCAAATATATAAAGAGCATGGATCATTTTCTTAATGATTCAATATCTAAAAATAAAAGTCTTTTTTTAACGTTTTATTATGTTAAAACCCAATAGTTTCTTAAACATCAAATTCTTTATAATCAACAGTTTACATTGAGTTTTTGAGCTGTTAGATTGATGCTTTTCAGGGTGACTAAGATGTCTTTTAGTAATAACCAAAAACTGATCGGAGGAGATGAAAAAATGTTCATTATCGGTCTGATTGATAACTTTTTCTATCGCGTGATCGGAGTAGATTCTCGTCCAAAATTTTTGGGGAATAACTTTGAATTTTATGAAAAAGCTATGTCAATCTCTGTGTCATCTAGTAAGCGTGATATCGATAGCTTATTTATAAGGTTCGGCACGCTTTGGAATTCTGAAAATAAAAAAGAAATCGTTATCGAACAGATGGATTTTCGAAAAGAGTTATGTCATCTGGATGTATCTATTAAATTACTATTAATTCTCTGTGAAATAGCTGAAAAATTCAGTTATCAGACGATTAGATTTCTTAAGCCCAGCTGGGTCTTAGTTGGTGAATACATATGCTTTAAGTTTGGATTTTCAGCGAAGAATGAGATAGATCCTAAAAAATTAAAATTGAGATTGAAAAAATATCTATCTGAGAAAGCTTAGGATGGTGATAGTCACTATGAGAGTTAATTTCGTATAAGAGATTTTATGTTAAATACTTAAAACATCATGCTCTTTTATTTCTAAGAGGCTTTGTTGCAAAAATACCTAAAACTATGATTTTATTATACTTATTTTTTATTAAAATTTTCTTAAACTCCTTAAAAATAAGTATTTTGCAAAATATTTATGCAACAAAGCCTATACATAAGAGCAAACGATCTTCCAACGGTAATTTATGCGGTCGTCCTTTACCAATATGACGAGGTAACTGCTTATTTAGCTCGGCCAACATCAGGTTAAATGTAGCCCAACTAACACCGGTAAGCCTACGAAACTTAACGTCTGATAATTTTTGAATATCTTTGAATTTCATCCAAGGATTATCCTTTGAATTAAATAAGTTTGCTGATTAATTTAAGATCAAATAAATTGTACGTTTTTTGATTTATGACGGAAGTCTATTAACTATATATTATTTCTTAAAAAACTATGTAATATTTAATGGAGTTAATAGGTTGAAATTATGGTAAATGAGTCAAGTGAAAATTTTTAAATATTCTTTTGTAATTTTAGCTGTAGTCTCTGTTTCCGCATATACCATGAGTGATCGTCAATCCACACAGTTTCAAGTCAAAATGCAAGTTACAGAAATTTGTGAGATTGGAGCAGGAGGCTCTTCGGATATTGATTTTGGGACTGTGACTCGTAATGCACAGAATGTTCAAGCGACAGGGAGCTTAAATGTTCATTGTACTAATGGTACTCCCTATAATATTGCTTTAAATAGTGATGGTCGTTTGAAGCATGCCAATGATATTTCCATACAAATTCCTTATCAGCTTTATCAAGATGTTGCCATGAGCAAAGAATGGGGCAATATTGCAGACAATCGTTTGTCACAACAGGGGACAGGGGAAACACAAAATATTAAGATTTGGGGTAAGGTTCCCAATGCTAATGTTCCTGCTGGGAAATATAGTGACACAGTAACTGCGACGGTTACCTATTAATTTTAAAATAAAAATCAATAAGTTAGAGTTACTGTAATCGTGTCAGAGTATTGCCCAGTACTACTGATGGGTTGAGCTGGAACCGTTGCATATACAGGTATATTATGATTATCTACAGAGTAAAAGGTATTACCTTGCCAAGGTTGATCATCGTGTGCGTTCCTAGAAAGGTTGTATCGGATATAGTTTCCTAAAGCATTTCTCATTCTTCTTTGTGTGCCCTGCGCATTGATGCCATTATTTAAACTGACTTGCATAATAGTGCCAACGGGACAGGCTAACTGTATATTTCCTGAGCTTATTAACGGTGTCTTCAGTTGGTCAACCGCACCAAAGTTAATATCTGTTGCCGACTGAATTAAGCAACTATTTTCATAATATGAGTTAACAATTAAATTATTATTACCAGTATTCGAATTTGCAAGGGCTTCTGTATCCGTTGGTACTTCTGATCCAACCTTGTATGCAGAATAAAGTTTCAATCCAATACTATTCGTTTGATAGTATGCTGCTGGTACGTTCTGTCCAGGCAACACCTGACCATATAGTTTAAGCCGAGTACTGACATTTCCAGTTCCTGCTTCAAACTGGAAAGTTTGGCATTGTGCTTGGTTTTTACGTTCTGAATCAGGAATCTTAAATGTTCTTGCTGCATCAGAATATAATTCATAATTGAGTAATGCTCTTACAGGATTATAAATAATCATACTTCGAGGAGTACTACCTGCGGGATCAAAACTATCAGCCACTAAACATAGCTTATACGTTACAGGCTGGTTTGAATTAAAGTAACAGTCAGCAATAACATCTGTTGAAACAAGTGCTGAGCCTTGAGCATTTGATGTTCCTAAACTTAACGTTGCAGACTGCCCTAACCAACAGCTACTAGCATAAGCAGGTAAACAAAAAAGAATAGATACTAGTAAGAATAAACTTGCATAAATAAAATATTTCGTTGAATCACTCATTTTAAACAAGTCATTGCAGTTTATTGACATACCATTCGCCCCAAATCACTAAAACCTTTTAATGTTGTAAGTTCAGGCAGTATCACTCGGCACTGCTTAAGTTGATTGCCTATGTAAAGTGTATTATTTTTTAGGTTATCGATATACACAACTCCATCGTGAGCCACAATAGTTGTGGGTTGTTGTTGCTGAATCGGTTCTTCTTGCCATACAGAAGTTCCCACGTTCACATTTTGTCCCTGTAAATCTACTACTTGAAGTTGCACAGATTTCACTTGATACATCGGGAATTGTACAAAAACGCCACTCGATTGGCGTGGTACAGCATTTTGTTGCGTTTTTTCAATTTTTAGATTAATTGGCAAATCAAGCGTATCTATAGCGATACTATTATTCTGATAAGGGTTCAAATAATCGAGTAGTAGATAACCTTTTTTATTAGTTTTACCAATTAAACGATTCTCTAGTCGTACAGGCACATCAGGTATTTGATCTGTTGAAACGATAGCAAATGAACCACTGCTTAGGCGTTTAGGTAAGATAGCATCTTTCAATAGTACAACCCCGCCATTCACTGAAGCATAAATACTGGTATTACTTTGGTCTGAGGTCGTATGTTGAACGTTAAGTTGGGCCAAGCCATAACGACTTAAATAATCCAGTTGCCCCTGAAATTGTGAGTATAACTCAGTATGATTGGCCCTTGCTTGCCAACCGAAACCACCTTGGTCTTGATCCACAGAATGTAAGACGTTCAGGCTAAGTTGATTTTGATCATTACTACGTTGAGCTGTGATAGTTGCTGAATTCCGTTTCGCCCATGGAATATTAAAGGACAGGTAGTAACTATTTTCTTTATTTAGTAAGTCCCTGCTATAACTTAAATTCAGATTCATTCGTCGAGGGAAAATATAAGACCAGTTCAATAGAACATATTCGTTGCTGGACTGATCCTTATACTCTTGTTGAATATAGCTCCCTCCTAACTGACCAAACTTCGTATTTAAGCCCATGTAAAATTGATTGGATTGGGTTGCATATGAAGCATCATTTAAACTAGCGATATCACTGAACTGCCCATATTGACGTAATCCATTATAATTTAAGCTAAACAATGCTGAGTTCCAACTATAACCGAATCCAAGCAACTGTCCCGTGTTTTCAGGTGTATAACTATGGGCATAAGAGACATTGAATTGACCAGCTTGTCTCCCTAATTGGTAAACACCACCTAGCCCCACTTGCTGTAACTTTTCAGTCAACTCAGTATGGGTCTCAACAGTCAATGTATTGCTTAATCCATAACGATAACTACCACTTAATGCTAAATCATCAGCATAATCAAATGAAGATATGCCATAATTTAATTTAGGATAACCAAGGTTAAATGACCAATCATTTAGACCCCGTGCCAGTAAGTGATTTGCGCGATAGAGTGAAAAATTTTGGACTTGTTGTTGGCCATTGATGTCAGTAATGACCATTTGTGCATTGCCAGCACCTGTAATACTCGGTGTAGTTTGAATATCAAACTGCCCTGGCACTACATTCTGTGATGATTGCTTGATTCCATTAATGATAAGGTCAATCTGTGAAGGGAGTGCAACCTGCCCTTTAAAACTCATTAATGGGGTTGTAACCGTATAAGGCTGTAATGCGAAATTTTTAGCCAAACTTAGACCACTAATCCGAGTAGAGCGTGTCCACGTTAAAGCATCACTTTGCGCATCGCCCAAACGTAAACGAAGCATTTGCTCTGGGAAGTCTTTCTCCCAATACGTATCTAGAATTTGACGATCAGTAAACTGATTATCTTGATATTGATAATTACCTGAAATACTCAGTACACCATTGAATAGACCAAAATAACGAAGTTCATTCCATCCATTAAATGAAAAATGATCATCAGTTTGTTGTGCAAAAGCCGTATAGTTTAAAAGTAAGCCTTGTCTTTCTTGCTGGGGATTAACCGTTGCTACAGATTTAGCTTGATAACTATATTGGTTTTTTGCACTTAATAATTCAATAGGGACTTGTATGGTGATTTTCTGGTTTAGATTGTCATATTGATAACTTAGCCCGTTAATAGCATCTAAAGAAATATAGTTTGTTTGGTCAACCAAGATTTGAGGAGCACTACTTTGAATTGAGAGTTTGTCTAATGATGTCACATCTATATAAAGCTGTTTATCTTGTTGTAAAAAATGTCCTATTTCTGGTTGTGCTGATTGATTTAGTTCGACATCTAAATATAAATCTTGCTGCATATTTTGAATCAGTTTTGGATCGTTGACTTGTGCAAGTGTATTAGGTGCCACTGCAATGATTGCTCCTGCAAATAGCAAATCACTAATCTGTACACTCACAAAAACCACTCCAAAATTGATGAATACATCAATGTGCTAATTGAAGTATTTGTTCACGTACATCCATGTTCACAACAGCAACAAATTTTCCAGTCGGTTGAATATTCAGTTGTTTAGGGATAGGCCATTGCATACTCTGACCATTTAGAACATAGCCCATCAGTCCCATTTGAATTGGTGTCTTTTTACCTTGAGAATCTACATAAGCAAACTGGCTAAAACGCTTATAACTTGTAGTTTGATTGATGACTAGTAATTGATGATCCGTATATTTAAATGTCATGCCTTTTAAAGAAGTTAAGCCTTGATCTACAGCATTTATATGTGATGTTTTAAAGAAAACTGGGATCGAATATTTCAGCAAAAGCTGCAACCCGCTTTTCTCTTCAGTTTTTGGATTAGGTAATTCATCGACGATGAGTCGATAGGCTTGTTCAGATGAAAGATTGCTATTTGCGCTACGAATCAAGCGAACTAATTGTCTTTGCCCAGCAGGTATAGTCAATACCATGGGGCTTGCTATCAGATCTTTTGTAGGTGTAATAACATCTTGATTATTATTTTGTGTCCAATAATTTACTCGGACTTGGCCCCGAATTTCGTCACTTCCTGTATTGGTTAACCAAAGCTCTTTAACTTTTTCCTGAGGGGAAAACTCTAATAAAATAGGCGCAACCTGCAAGCTTGCAGCATGCGCCTGTATCATAAAAATACTCGTTACTAAACAAACTAAACTGTACTTACGTAGTAGATTAGAGCAACGTATCGTATTTCTCATATTGATATCCTTTAAATGAAGAATATCTTTACGATAACAAATATTAATATGTTACCGTGGCTGTAACTGTATCTTTATAGTTGCCTGCACGAACATTTGTTGAGCCAACGACTTTAGCAATTACAGGGATTGCTTCTACGTTACCTGAACCACTGTTTGAATATTTATTTTTATCGTTATCCCATGGCGTATCGCCATCTTGGAATAACTCATAAGCAATACTTGATGATTCATCTTTTTCATTTTTCATCTTACCACTACCTGAAAGACCTACACGGTAGGGTGTCTGATTTGTACAAGTTACATTTAGGGTTCCTGTTTTATCACTTGCAACACTACCGCTATTTACTTTACCAAAATCAATCTCTGTTGCATTGATAGAACATGTAGAAAGAACTTCAATTTTTACATCAAAAGTTGTTTGTGCCTGCTGTGTGCCTGCTGCTGGTGTTTCAGCACTTGCTTGTCCAGCTAAAAGTAAGTTAGTAGATACTAATAATGCAGTAGTGATAAATTTTTTCATTTAAGAATTCCAAGTATTAAATCCGATAGCCCAAAAGCAATCGTCATAAATAACATTGCTTTCACCTTTTATTTTTTATAGGTATTAAAATCACGTCTATAAAAATAAGTGTGAAATTTATCACTTTTTATATTTTTTTCAAGTTTTTTTTAACCAGCCATTCAGCATTATTAAATGTATTCGTCATTACTCTACTTTTTATAAAATAATGAGGCATATTGAAATTAAGTTTTTTGATTCAATGGAATGGGCGTTATATAATAAAAAATGGGAGCCTTAAACTCCCATTTTTTTTTATTATATTTTTTAAATTTTAAGTATGTTGAACTGTCAATTTTAAACCTAAAGCATTCACAACACGGTTGATCGTATCAAAACGAGGCGTTGAATCTTGACGAAGTGCTTTGTAAAGGGCTTCTCGTCCAATACCTGCTTCTTTCGCAATTTGGGTCATACCTCTTGCTTTAGCAATTACACCAAGTGCGTGCGCTAATTCAGCAGGATCATTTTCTTCAAGAACCATATTGAGGTACATTACAATATCTTCTTCAGTTTTGAGTGACTCAGCCATATCAAAACTTGGTAAATCAGCTACTTTAACCATTTTAATCCTCCAACGTTTTTGATAATTTGACTGCACGATTGATGTCTTGTTGTTGAGTTGATTTATCTCCGCCACCAAGCATTACAATCACTACGTCTCCATGTTGGATGTAATACATCCTCCATCCTGAACCGAAGAACTCTCTCATTTCCCAAACACCATCTTGGAGAGGTTTAATGTCTCCCCAGTTCCCACGTTGAACCTTATCTAATCGGCGATTCAAGCGAATGCGGGTCATATTGTCTTTAATGCCATCCAACCATTCATCAAATTCTGGTAGACGTTTAATTTCAATCATGAGGATTCCTTTTCTTCTCACTATATTGTATTCGATCGAATACATAATGCAAGATTTTTATCCCAAGAGTTGTCCGCAGAAATTGGGGATAATTTAAGCCAGCGCTGTCTTGATAACGCAGAGAAAAATGACAATTTGATTAAATATTGATCAATTTTATTGGCAGAATATATCAAAACTGCGCATAAAAAAGCCGACTTGTTTCCAAGTCAGTTTTTTGTTGTTTTTCAGGGGGATGAAAATTTTTTAACTATATGAAAAACAAAGATATTTTAAAAAGCTGCTATTCACCAATTAAAATGTCTATGCGATAAACCATTTAAAATGTCCTGTTTTTAACTGCAAGAGTCAAGAACAGGATTTAAATATCTTTGTTCAATAACAGCTTTCTGAGCTTTACGACTCGG
>NZ_VPDJ01000038.1:0-14718 GCF_013417755.1 Acinetobacter sp. YH12231 | reverse complement strand
TTATGGCGGAGCGTTAAATATGAAGAGGTGTATCTCAAAGCTTATAGCAGTGTCACAGATGCGAAAAAGCAATTGAGTGCATATTTTGAGTTTTATAATCTGAAACGACCTCATTCGAGTCTAGACATGAGAAGCACTGCTTCGCAAGGCTAAATGAGTTTTACTATGATCAGCTACCCCAACAAAACAAGGTGGCTTAACTAGAGCGGAATATCACTTATAAATACGCTTTTAGTTGTTCAAACATGTGGGACCACCTCTAAGTTTATGTATTTGGAAGTAACTATGGCCGTTGTTGAGGCATTTATTGCGACTCAAAATTGTTATTTTAACTATGAGTTTGAAGAACTTAATTTAACAGATGATTTTCCAGAAGAGCTCTCTGTATCTTTGCGGGGCATGATGTTTCGCCATGAAATTCAGTATCCCAATGCCACATATTATATTTATTACTCAGATGTTTTAACGGGTTGTGAATTACAGCGAATGAAAGATGATTGGGCGAAATATTGCCCTGCAGAATAAAATTGCGTCTAAATTTTCTATCTCCTTATAGGAGATGAGAATCCTCAGAATATATTCTGAGTTCGCAAGGGAGAGTTGGATAGTCTCATCTCCTTGCGGAGCATGCTCCTCATCTCAAAGAGAGCAGAAGTATTATAAATAAAAAACGAGGCATGAAGCCTCGTTTTTTTTGATCTATCTAAAATTAGATTTTAGAAATAAGATCTTTAATGTTTGCTGCTTGAGTTGATGCATTACCTGTATATGTTGCAGGTGTCATTTCTGCAAGACGCGCACGGTCAGCAGCTGGAACAGCTTCTAATTCGTTACCATTTACGAAATCAACCATCATTTCGCGAGTCATTGCTTGACCACGAGTTAGGGCTTTAAGTTTTTCGTAAGGTTTTTCAACTGCATAACGACGCATAACAGTTTGAATCGGTTCTGCAAGTACTTCTTGCGCATGGTCAAGGTCTTCAAGAATACGTTGAGCATTCAATTCAAGTTTACCAATACCTTTAGAGCAAGCTTCAAAAGCGATCAAGCTTTGTGCAAAACCAACACCCATGTTACGAAGCACAGTTGAGTCAGTTAAGTCACGCTGCCAACGAGATACAGGAAGTTTTTCACCAAGGTGAGCCAATACCGCATTCGCAATACCCAAGTTACCTTCAGAGTTTTCGAAGTCAATTGGGTTAACTTTATGTGGCATTGTTGAAGAACCAACTTCGCCTTCTTTCAAACGTTGTTTGAAGAAACCAAGTGAGATGTAGCCCCAAACGTCACGGTTAAAGTCGATCAAAATGGTGTTGAAACGACGTAGCGCATCAAAAAGTTCCGCCATGTAGTCATGTGGTTCGATTTGAGTGGTGTACGGGTTAAATTCTAAACCTAATGATTCAACAAATGCTTGTGAATGCGCAGGCCAGTTAATTTCAGGGTAAGCAGAGTAGTGCGCGTTGTAGTTACCTACTGCACCATTGATTTTACCAAGTAATTCAACTTGTTTGAATTGTTTGATTTGACGTGCAAGGCGGTAAGCCACGTTCGCCATTTCTTTACCCAAAGTTGTTGGGCTTGCAGTTTGACCATGTGTACGAGACAACATTGGTTGTTCAGCGTGTTGTTCAGCCAAAGCAACGATTGAATCGATGATTTGCTGCATTGCTGCAACTAAAACTTCACGGCCATTTTTAAGCATTAAAGCATGAGACAAGTTGTTGATGTCTTCAGATGTACATGCAAAGTGAATGAATTCTCCAGCATTTTTAAGCTCATCGATATGTGCGATTTGCTCTTTTAAGAAGTACTCAACTGCTTTTACATCATGGTTTGTTGTACGTTCAATTTCTTTAATGCGGTTTGCATTGTCTTCAGAGAAGTTCGCAACAATTGCATCAAGCGCAGCGTTAGTTTCAGCACTGAACGCTGGAACTTCAGTGATTTCAGGACGGTTTGCAAGTGCTTGTAACCAACGCACTTCAACAGTCACACGAGCATGGATTAAACCAAACTCAGAGAGGAAGGGACGTAGAGCATCACATTTGCTTGCGTAACGTCCATCTAATGGAGAAAGTGCGGTTAAAGCGTTCATAGCGATTCCTTAAATTTTGGAATTAAACGTAAAACAAAAAGCCCGTACTGCATCAGTTAAACCACCTGATACTGTAAACGGGCAAGATCTTGAATATCTTGTAGTAGCTTGCGCTTACTGAAAATCATACCCCATGAGCTACCACCGAGCTGACGCCATAAATGTGCCATTTGTAAGCCGGTAAATAAGGTGGCGCGAATGCGATTGGTATGAGAAGTGTCTTTAAATGCTTCGGCATTACCACGAACCATAATACGTGGATTAATTTGGCCTGCAGTTTCAATATAGGTTTGCGCTAAATTGGCAATGATACTTGGATGTAAATAATTATTATCAAAAAAGGAAAGCTGTCTTAGAATTTTTTGTTGGGATTGTTCAATGGTTTCGACAAATTTAGGATTGCTATAGACTTTCTTTTCTAACTGCAATAACGCCATCGCATACGTCATGGGTAGCTTAGTATTGGCAAGTTTAGGAAGTCTAGATTTGGGAGATGTATTGAAGGGTTGAGTAATGCTACTTTCTAAGGTTTTTAATCCCAGCGAAATATCCGCCAAGCCACTAAAAAAATCAAGCGTCTGACTAGACTGATTCGACTTAGGACGGATATTTAAACTGGCTTTAATGAGATGTTCAAAATAAAAGTTACCGCTTTCCCCGATACTCTGTTGCCCAGTCAATGCAGTCATGTGGGTCAGCTGTGTCGCTTGAAAAACAGCAGCTAACGCCAATGCACGATTTTGGCGAGTATTCAGAGTCTGAGGCTGTTGAAACGGTAACTCTGTCATCCGAAACAATCCTTATTCAATAAAATCCGGTTTAGGCGCATTGGTATGATGAATCACACCACCCCCTAAACAAACTTCACCGGTGTAGAACACCACACTTTGACCCGGTGTAACAGCACGTTGTGGCTCATCGAATTCGACACGCACACCATTTGGCGCTGTAGGGTCTTTAAATATTGTACAGTCTTGGTCAGGCTGACGATAACGAGTTTTCGCTGTGCAGCGGAAGCCTGATTCAGGAATCTCTTGTTCACCAGCCACCCAATCAATCGCTTCAGACCATAAAATGGTGCTTTGCATGAGTGGATGTTCATGACCTTGACCAACGACTAGGCGATTACCTTCGATATCTTTATGCAGTACAAACCAAGCGCCTTCTTCAGCACCTTTTAGACCACCAAGACCGATGCCACCACGTTGGCCGAGCGTATAGTACATTAAGCCGTGATGTTCACCAACCTCTTTACCCGTGTCTAGGACGATTTTTCCGGGTTGAGCAGGTAAATATTGCTTTAAGAAGTCATTAAATCGACGTTCGCCAATAAAGCAAATTCCTGTTGAATCTTTTTTCTTCGCGGTGATTAGACCTAATTCTTCAGCGATTTTACGCACTTGTGGTTTTTCAATTTCACCCACAGGGAACAAAGTTTTGTTAATTTCACGACCATGCACTGCATGTAGGAAATAGGTTTGGTCTTTGTTGTTGTCTAGACCACGCAGTAGAGGGGCATACTCTTCACCACGTGAATTTTTTAGCGTTTCACCACGGCGGCAATAGTGGCCTGTCGCAATAAAGTCAGCACCTAAGTTCACAGCATGGTCGAGAAATGCACGGAATTTAATTTCTTTATTGCAGAGAATATCTGGGTTTGGTGTACGACCTGCGGCATATTCTTCTAAGAAATGCTCAAAGACACGGTCCCAATATTCCATCGCAAAGTTTGCGGTATGAAGTTTGATTCCAATTTTGTCACAAACGGCTTGAGCATCGGCAAGATCTTCCATTGCCGTACAGTATTCCGTGCCGTCATCTTCTTCCCAGTTTTTCATGAAAAGACCTTCAACTTGATAACCTTGTTGAAGTAAAAGTGCTGCAGATACAGAAGAATCTACACCACCAGACATACCGACGATGACACGTTGTTGCATAGGATTAAGCATCCAAATTTGAAATTAAGGGAGAATTTTGGTGCTCGTAAATGAGCGATAAAGGAAATTTTTGACCTGAAAGAGCATCTTGCACAGCTTTGATGACTAATGGACTACGCGCACGGGCAGACTCAATGAGTTCATCAAGCGTCATCCATACTGCACCGACAATACCTGTGTCTAATTGTGCATCGGCATGGTGCTGAATGTCTTTAGCTAAGAAACAGAAACGGAAATAAGTACGATCAGGGAACATCGGAGGAGTATAAGTATACATGCCTAGGAGGTTCGTGATTTCTACATCGTGACCTGTTTCTTCCATGGTTTCTCGAATGGCGGCTTCAATAATGGTTTCGCCAGCTTCAACATGACCTGCAGGTTGATTAAATACAGTATGGGTCACACCTTCTGTATGTTCTTCAACAAATAGGAATTTTCCGTCTTTTTCAACGACTGTCGCAACAGTGACGTGAGCAGTCCAAGCGGTCATAGAAAAGCACCATGGGGTAAAAACGCTATTCTACAAAATTTAGGGAGCGGTGGCTACGATGGGAGGTGAATTCTTTGGATAGAGATATTTTTTAGCGTAGAAATTTATGGAACACTGTTTCATAAATGGGGTTGGAAACAATGAATCATAAAAAGTCCTGTACAGTTGATATAGGCTTTTTTTGTAATATGGATATGATTAATATTAAAAAATAATTAATACATGCACTATTTCAATTGTTACTTTCAATTGCCATTTCATAAGAACCCTGAAATTGGAACTTCATTGTTTCATCTGTAGTCGAGTTAATGAATTTTTCCATTTGTTCTTTATACTCACCATGTCCTGATTTATACATAGCTAATAAATATCCCCATTTAGCATACGGATAGGCTGGATCATCTTTGGGGATAGTCTTTAATTCATTCCTTATACCTTCTGCTACTTTACTCTGACAAGATCGCAGGTCATTTTGCGGATATTTCAAAATTTGCATTAGTTCACAGTGCTTAAATAATTTAGCTTGAGTTGGTCTCTCATTGAGTTGTTTCTTATTTAATTCATAAGCCTCTTGATACATTTCTAAAGAGAGATAAATATTCATTTCTATTTTTTCTCGCTCATTTTGAGCTTGGATTTTTTTTACATCTAATAAAATATTTTTTAATTTTTCTTTAGATTTAGGGTTATGAATGTCTATATCATTCATTAATATTCTGTATTTTTGGATGATAATATCATCTGATAGGGATATTTTTTGTTCTTCTACAACTTCATTTTTCTTTGGAATCTCTTGTGCATTAGAGCATCCAGTTATAGTGAAAACTGTACTAAAAAGAATAGTTAAAATTAGATATTTTTTCATGAAATACGTCTAGCAGCCGAAGTTAATGTGAATGTATGTGTTATAAATCTTGGATTTGGATAAATTATTCCGCCATCTAATTTGGCTTCATATCCCATTTGCATTTCAACTTTAATTAAAGACAAATTGGGCTCCGGAAGAAGAATTGTTCCTGATCCAACTAGTTCTTTCCCCTTTTCAGTATTCCAGACACCATTCCCTATTTCTAAATTTTTTTGTGAGAGTAGTTTAAAATCTCTTGCTTTTTCTCTAAATATTTTTACTGAAACAAAAGGTTTAATTTTAGCATCTCCTTTTAATGGAGGGGCTATATAGGAAACTGTTATAAATAATTCACGACCCTTTAAAATATAGCTAACAATATATTCACAAGTCCCAGAAATAGCTTGAGAAACAACTCCTACCCAACCTTTTTATCCTCATCATAAGGAAGAATTAAATTTTTGAATTTCACGTATTGTGTTCTATTTTGTTCTATATAATAATTTTCTTTGTTACGGCTAAAATTGTTTGCCAAATTATTACTTTGTTGAGATGTTGTCTGAAAATTTAAGACGGATGAATTACTAGGACCACCACTAGCTCCAACTACATGTACTTGCTTAGGGAGTAAGGTAGCACCACAAGTGAACTTATCGCCTACATAAGCTACAGCCTTGCCATCAAAAATAACGTGGTCATTACTTTTAATTAACGTAGACCAAGTTTTACATTTCGGACATGCGAAACCATCTCCAGCACGAAGAAAAAAGATTCCCCATCTGTGAACTTCTGAACTGAGTGGATATGACTGTTCCTCCGTGGCTCGTTGTAGACCCATGAATGCCGAATCCTTTAGACATTTTTTGAGTCTCCAATTGTTGTAGTCATAAAGCCTATAGGGGGTATCGCATCATGATATAAGCGTAATACATGAGATGTAATTGGACTATCAATAATTTCATCGCCATTTTCTAAAAATGAACCGATTAGAGCGGCTGATCGACCATCTACATTGAAAAGCGATCCTGCGCCAGAGATAATTTTTGCTGTTGAACCATCTAAGTATATGGCTTCATCACCTATCAATGCCAATGATATCCCTTGGACTTTAAAAGTATGATTTGATGCCCGAACAAGTCCACCATTTTTAGTTTTTGCACCGTTAAATGCTACATAATATTTTGTGTGAGGCTTATGATTCCAATATAGTTGTTCTGCCTCATGAATTTTTTTTATATCTTCTTTTGAAAGCTTTTGTAGCTGCTCTTTTGGCAGTTGATGCAAAAAAGTAGGGCTAGTCATACTATGTCCAAATATTGTAATTATATTCGAGCTTAATAAAATAAGATGACTAATAAAATTTGAAAATGTAACTAAGGAAATACTATCTAATTTTATATTTATTCTAATATATGCATTTTAGGTGCAAAACAATAAATAAATTTTTAGCATTGAAATAATGCTTTAATAAAAATTAACCTAAATAAAATCTATTTTATTTATAATTCCCCGACACCTTCACATAATTCTGCGCTGAATACGGTAAAAATGCTTTTTCTTTATCGGTTAGGGGGCGGACTTTTTTGACTGGACTGCCCACATATAAATAACCACTTTCCAAAACCTTATTTGGTGGAACAAGTGAACCAGCACCAATCATCACATCATCTTCAACAATTACATCATCTAAAATAATCGTACCTATACCGACTAAAACACGATTACCAATGGTACAACCGTGTAATTTTACATGATGACCAATTGTGACATCTTCACCAATAATCAGTGGAGAACCCTCAGGCTTATCGGCTTTTTTATGACTCACATGCAACATTGAGTGATCTTGCACATTAGAGTTTTTACCAATACGAATATGGTTTACATCACCACGAATCACAGCAAATGGCCAAACAGAGACATTTTCAGCCAATACAACATCGCCAATCACCACTGACATTTCATCGATATAGCAAGAGTCAGCAATACGTGGAACAGTGTGTAAATAAGGGCGAATGTTTTGGCTCATAGGAAAGTCATCTACAGGTTTTTAGGCATTATAAAATAAAAAAGCACCTAGACCGAAATCTAGATGCTTTCACTTTAGTCTTAAAGCTCAGTTTTCATTAAACTTAGAATAAGTTGCTAAAGAATTGTTTGATGTGATCAATCATTTTTGCAAAGAAACCAGCTTCTTCAACATTTTGTAGAGCTACAAGTGGTTTTTCAGCAATGACTTTGCCATTAAGCGTTGCAACGTATTTACCAACCACTTGACCTTGTTTTAAAGGAGCAGTCAATTTAGGTTGAACAACCAATTGAGTTTTAATGGCGTTCGCTTCGCCTTTAGGCATTGTCACGTTAAAGTTTTCAGCTAGGCCAACTTGAACTTCATTGTCTTTACCGTACCAAACTTTTGCTTTAGCAAGCACTTGTTTAGCAGGTTGAACTTTTACAGTTTCAAAGTTTGCATAACCCCAAGCTAAAATTTCACGTGTTTGAGATGCACGCTCGTTCATGCTTGGCGCACCAAAGATCACTGAAATTAAACGTAATGGACCACGTTTAGCTGAAGTTGTTAAGCAATAGCCAGCCTCTTCAGTATGACCAGTTTTCAGACCATCTACACTTGGGTCAGTATAAAGCAGGGCATTACGGTTGCCTTGCTTAATGCCATTGAACGTAAATTCTTTTTCAGAGTAGATCGGATAGTATTTTGAACTGTCATGAATGATATGTTGCGCAAGAGTAGCCATATCTTTGGCAGTCGAGAAATGACCTTCAGCTGGCATACCTGTCGCATTGATGAATTGAGTATTCACCATGCCAATACGTTTTGCTTCTTGGTTCATCATGTGGGCAAAGGTGCCTTCATTGCCAGCAATATGTTCTGCCATAGCTTTAGAAGCATCGTTACCCGACTGAATGATAATGCCACGTAACATTTCTAATGCAGTTGCAGTACCGTTGAGCGGAACGTACATACATGACTCAGTGCTGCTGCCGCGACACCAAGCCGACTCATTCATACGTACTTTTTCATTTTCAGTTAGTTCACCGCTTAATAACTTTTGCTCAATGATGTAACTGGTCATCATTTTTGTCATTGAAGCAGGAGCTAATTTTTCGTTTTCATTTTTAGAAGCAAGGATTTGCCCTGTCTCATAGTCCATCAGCACATAAGATTTATTATTTAATTCAGGTGGTGCAGAAAGGACAGTTGCCGCGAATGAAAAACTAGGTGCAAGTAGTAATGCGGCAAGGGCGGTTTTTCGGGTCATTCTGGGTGGTTCCAATAACTTAGGTATAAGCACAAAGAGCCTAGCATTTTAGGACAAAGCTAGGCGGACTGCTATGGGGTGCAAGCGCTTATTTTAAAAGTATTGTAACCAATTGGTATTATTTGCTGTAAGCAGTCAATTCTTTGCAAATCGCACCATTTTTCTTGTCACCAGCTTTCTTCGCATCAGACTGCGCTTCTTTTAAAGCTTCTTTAAAACTTTTTTGTTTGCTGAGCTGTTGTAAAGCATTTACAGGGTACTTTTCATTCGGCATATATTCTTTGGCTAATTTTGCATAACCCGCTTCAAACTTCGGCTGATCTTTGTCATTCACCAGTTTTGGACAGACTTCAGAAAGTACATAAATAGCTGCAAGTTCTTGACTGGTCACTTGAGGTGTAGGTGTCACTTCAATTTTTTCATCTGCGGCATGTGCAGACATGGTAGTGAACGCAAAAGCAGAAAGGCTAAGGGCACAAAGAGATTTTACAAAAGAGTTTTTCATTTAAATAACCTGTGAAATAACTTAAAAGATATCAAATAGCTAACATTTATTTGCCTAGCTTAATCATATTTTGGGTAGAGATCAGTAGAAAATTGTATTGAAGCTGTTTAAAAATCAATACATTGTGAAAGAAAAAAGGATGAGGCTATAAAGCGTCATCCTTTTTTGGGCGGGTTTGATGCAATTAGGACTAACCTATTCAGAGGGCGTCCAAATCAGATTGATCAATTAACCTTCATAACTTAAAACGTCATCACAAACTGATTTTTGTTCAGCTTTATCAGTTTCTTTAGCAGCTTGACGAGCTTCTTCAAGAACTGATTTATATTCGCTGTCAGACTGTAGTTTTTCTAAAGTCATTGATTTATCAGAATAATCAGCAAGATATGTTTTAGTGAGTGCTTGAATGTTGGCATCAAATTTTGCATTTTGACCAATAATCGCAGGGCATACTTCTAACATGACTTGTGCAGATGCAATGTCTTCTTTTACGATGGTATTGGCTTCTTCTTGAGTGAAGTCATTGTCTGCGACCACAGTTTGAGTCATGCAAGCTGCTAGAGCAAAGCCCAATAAACCACGAAGTGCTACGGTTTTATTCATTTTGTACACACACATTTATGCTGGATGTTGAAATGTAAATATATATAATTATTCATATATTTCAATAAAATGTTCTTGCGAGTCATTTTTAATTTTTTAGTAATGGAAATTTAGTTGTGAATATATTAATTGCCAATGATGATGGCGTTTTTGCTCCCGGTATCCAAGCTTTAGCACATGCATTGCGTCCTCTCGGTCGTGTGGTGATTGTTGCACCTGAAAGTGAACGCAGTGGTTTTTCAAGTGCACTGACTTTAGATCGACCATTACGACCTGTCGAAATTGCACCAAATATGTGGGCGGTAAATGGCACACCTGCGGACTGTGTGTATTTATCAATGAATGGTCTGTTCGATTTTGAATTTGATTTGGTGGTGAGTGGGATCAATAGCGGCGCAAATCTGGGTGATGATGTGCTGTATTCAGGGACGGTCGGTGCCGCATTTGAAGGTCGTCTAATGAAACAACCTGCGCTAGCCGTGTCTTTGGCTGGGCCGAATGTGCGTAGTTATAACAACCCTGAAGATTATGCCGTAGCTGCACAATGGGTGCATGACTTTATTGCCAATGGCTTACCTGCGCTACCTGCACGACATATTTTTAATATCAATATTCCAGATGTCGCTGAACTTCAAGGCACTAAAGTGACCTATCAAGGGCGACGTTTACAGTCCAAACCGATTACCAGTCATGTAGACCCGCGTGGTCGTCAAGTCTATTGGATTGGCTTGGCAGGTGAGGCTGTGGCAGAGCCTAAAAAAGGCTTAACGCATATCGAATCAGACTTCTTTGCAGTTGCAAATGGTTATGTCAGTGTAACGCCTATACAAATGGATGCTACAAACTATGAGATTTTGAATAACTTGCACTCAGAGTTATCTAAATCTTAAGTATTAATGTTATAACTTTGTGAAAATGGTTATGCCGCAACTTTTTTAGAGTGGATTTTTGCTAATCTTAGCCCATTCATAATGACTATATTTGAATTATTAGTGAGGAAGATGATGTCCCTGGTGTCACAATATCGCGTTATTGCCGCTCCTGCAGCATTATTTAAGACCCTTGTTTTATCTGCTGCGGTTGTTACGACTTTGGTCATGACTGGCTGTGCGTCAAAACCACAAATTAATAATGCGACCCGTTATGCGACTGCTCCGGATTATTATACAGTTCGTTCGGGAGATACTTTAAGTGGCATTGCAGCTCGCTATGGTTTGAGCTATGTCAGCATCGCAGAAATGAACGATATTGCCCAGCCTTATCGCATCTATGTTGGACAATCCATTCGCCTTAAAAATAGTGGCTCTCGTCGTACGACGTCTACACAAGCCATGACTCAAGCGGCACCAATTCAACGCCAAACGATTGCAATGCCAACGCAAACAGCGCCCGTGACTCAAGCTTCAACCACACCATCGACAGTGACGCGAACTACAGTTCCAACGCCTGTGGTCAGTTCTTCAAGTTTACGTTGGGTGAGTCCAGTATCGCGTCCTACGGTATTACAAGGCTATAACTTAGCATCGAATGTGAAAGGAACACGTTACGTAGGTAATACAGGTGATCCTATTTTTGCAGCAGCTGATGGTCAAGTGGTCTATGCCGCCGATGGTCTTAAAGAGTACGGCAATTTAATTTTGGTGAAGCATATTAATGGCTATATCACTGCATATGCACATAACAGTAAAATGAATGTCAAAAGTGGCGATACTGTGAAAGCAGGGCAGCAAATTGGTGAGATGGGTTCATCGGGTACCAACCGCACGATGCTTGAGTTCCAAGTGCGTTTAGATGGTAAACCAATCAATCCAACTTCAGTTTTACCAAATAATTAAATATATAATGCAAAAGCAAAATATCCCCGTATAATACAATGAGTTGCTTTTATCGAAAGATGAAGCTTCTCATAAGTTTATGAGGGAAATTTATGTTAGATCAACTTCGAGCAATGGGTGTCTTTGCTTGCGTTGTGGAAAAAAATTCGTTTAGCGGTGCTGCTCGTGAGTTAGGTATTACCACGAGTGCCGTGAGTCAGCAAATCCGCTCACTAGAGCAGGATATGGAAGTCATTCTTTTACATCGTTCAACACGTAAGTTAAGTTTGACAGAAGCTGGACAAGCTTTTTTTCATAGTTGCCAAGAGATGCTATCTGCCGCAGAGCGCGGCAAAATTCGTATCAATGAACTTCGTGACGACTTAGTCGGTGAATTACGTATTGCATCGACACCAGAAATTTGTGCGAATCATGTGATTCCTGCATTGTCACATTGGATGTCGGCACATCGCGGTTTATCCGTTCATCTAGAAGCAGATAATCAATATATCGACTTAATTGATGGCCGCATTGATATTGCGTTACGAATGAGTTCAAAAATTGATGATCAACAGTTTCATGTGGTGCCATTGGCACATGTTGAACAAGTTCTCGTTGCAGCACCAAGCTATATCAACCAAACCAGTTTAATTACACGACCAGAAGATTTACAAAATCATGATATGGTTCAAATAAATTTGGTTAAAAACTTTCAGCATTTTGCATTTGAAAATGCAGTGACTAAAGAGCAGGTTGCATTGGATGTGCACTCCCGATTTACAACAAATAATGTATTTGCTGCAAAAGCAATGTGTCAACAAGGACATGGCATTGCAAGAATATTATATCTAGATACGCAAAAAGACTTATTAAACGGTTCTCTTGTTGAAGTTTTACCAGAATGGCGTTTACCATCATTTACTCTATATGCGGTGATGTCTAAACGTGATCAACAGCCTACTAAAATTCATCGTTGCCTAGATGCATTAAAATTGTATTTCAGTCAATTACCAGGCGGACGTGTATACCAAGAAGCCTCATAAAAACAAAAAAATTTGAAGAAGATATAAAAAAAGCCGCAATTAGCGGCTTTTTTTACTTTCGGCACATATTACGCTAGAAAGTTTTTCACCATTTTAACAATGCGTTCAATCAAGATATCCGCTTGTTTTTTATTGATGTTCAGCGTAGGTAATAAACGAATCACAGAGCCTGCTGTTACGTTAATAATCAAGTGATGCTCATCACGTGCAATATTCACAAGTTCGCCACATGCTTTAGGTAATTCAATGCCGACCATTAAACCAAAACCACGAACAGTCACGTTTTGCTCTGCAAGTTGCTCTGTGAATTGCTCAACAAGATACGCACCCATATTTGCAGCATTTTCAACAAGGTTTTCTTTTTGAATGGTATCAATCACGGTATAAACCACACGTGAACCTAATGCTGTACCGCTATAAGTTGAACCGTGGTTACCCGCTGTTAAAACGCCAACACCACGACCTTGAGTCATGACTGCGCCGATAGGGAAGCCATTACCCAGACCTTTAGCTGTAGTTAGCACATCAGGAACAATATTAGTGTGTTGATACGCAAAGTATTTACCTGTACGACCATTACCTGTTTGCACTTCATCAAGCATCATTAACCAGTTGTGCTGATTACAGATTTGACGAATTTCTTCTAGGTAGCTAAAACCCTGAGGTGCAGTATTTACACCACCTTCACCTTGGATCGGCTCAACCAAAATCGCTACGATGTCAGGGTGGTGAATCGCCGCTTCCTCAATCGCTTCGATATCACCGAAAGGTACACGGATAAAACCTTCAACCAATGGGCCAAAGCCTTCTTGAACTTTTTTGTTACCTGTTGCAGATAAGGTTGCCATGGTACGACCATGGAAAGAATGATCAGCAACGATAATTTTTGGTGTTGCGACACCTTGCATATGACCAAATTTACGTGCAATTTTGATTGCACCTTCATTTGATTCTGCACCACTATTTGAGAAGAAAACCTCTTCCATACCCGCAACTTCTGCTAATTTTTGCGCAGCAGCCGTTTGCCAAGGCACTTCAAATAAGTTACTGGTGTGAATGAGGGTCGCTGCCTGTTCAGCAATTGCTGCTGTAATTGCAGGATGTGAGTGACCTAAACCACAAACAGCTATCCCTGTCAGTGCGTCTAAGTATTCTGTGCCATCTGCGGTATACAGGTGAGCACCTTGACCTCGGACAAAGCTGATCGGTTGGCGGCCAAATACTGGCATCAAGTGCGATGGTTGATCAGTTTGTACTGGGGCAAGGGTAATGTTATTCATGACTAACTCTAATTTGTCAGGTGATTGAAATAATATAGAGGAGACGCCATATATATATGAGCATCAAGAGGTCTATATAAGCAAAATATGACTCACTTGAAAAGCTGAAATGTAAATAAAACGTGAAATATTGCTTTAGTCATATTGTTTTACTCAGTTTTGGGTATAATGCGAAGCAGATTTATTGAGGATATATCAATGACTGAACAAGCACGCGATACAGAAGCGTTAATTCGTGACCAAATTGCTAAACACGCAGTTCTACTTTACATGAAAGGCACTCCACAGTTTCCACAGTGTGGTTTCTCTGCGCGTGCAGTAGAAGCGCTCAGTCAAATTGGTCGTCCGTTTGCTTATGTAAATATTCTTGAAAATCAAGATATTCGCGCAACTCTTCCACAAATTGCAAACTGGCCGACTTTCCCACAATTATGGATCAATGGTGAGTTGATCGGTGGTAGCGACATTATGCTTGATATGTTCCAAAAAGGTGAATTACAACCTTTAGTTGAACAATATAGCCCAGCTCCTGAAGCTTAATTGGATGTGTATTTGATGATTTTGATCATTGGATACAGATAAAAATAGCGCCTTTAAGGCGCTTTTTTTATGACTTATTTCTCTGTACACGACAAAAATAGATAACTCATTGAAATAATGTCACAATAATTGTTTTCTAACGACGAATACTATGACACATCTCAATGAGTTATATCTTATCTTAAACAAATCTCTAAAATGGAACAAGTCACATTTAAAGTGCTTTGCGCTCATCATGCTTGTGATTATTTTAAAGCAAACATGTAATCTTTCTTCTGCATCT
>NZ_VPDJ01000037.1:0-18142 GCF_013417755.1 Acinetobacter sp. YH12231 | reverse complement strand
TTCTTCATAATCTCTTAATGATCTTCTTGTTGGTTCGTCACCAGCAAGCTAGGTCGGCTATATTACTCTTTATTTCTAAAGAGTCAACCAGTAATTCAAATTATTTTTAAACTTATCAAATAAAACCAAACTTAATCAATTCAACCAAGTCATTGTTTTATCAGAAGTTTTAATCTTCATCACCGCCGATGGATGTGCATTCTACAGCATTTCACATCCGTTGCAACACCCTTTTCCATTTATTTTTAATTTTTCATTACGTTTGTTTATTTATTCTACTAAATCAGCGTTTTTTACTTAAAAAAGTGTTTTTAGCGTACAGAAAGCATGCAATACGCCACAGGCACCCATAAGATAAACATTAAAACTGGCATAACACCGTGCACTTCTTCAGGCTTTCTATACAACCACTGAATAAATGGAATGACGATACCAAATAATGTCGCCATTAATAGCACATCAACGAATCCACCTTTCAGCAGTAGCCACAGCAATACTGGCACACTCATCACCAAGCCAATTATCAATAAAACACAGTATTCGTATTTCCTGAGCTGCCAAAGTGTGAACCCTTGAATGATCCAGAAGCGTTCTGCAGATTCAAAATTTGATTTTAAGTCCATTTTGATCACGCCTAGATTGAATAAACTCAGTGCAATATAGACGGCACACATTAATTGGAATAATTGTGAAGCAGTGAAATCAAGGCTCATGATGTTCCAAGTATCCACCTGTGTGGCGAACCAATACAAAATCACGACCGCAGTAACTGATATACCGATACTGACAATACGATGGGTTAGAAATCTTTTATGAAATGCCTGACGAATAATTAGTTTATTTTGATTGAGCTAGAGTGGGCTATATTTCTGTATCAGAAATACGCTAGGTACTTGCAGCTTTATTGGTTTTGATTTCCTACCGAGCAGCCAGAATTTTATTGCCGCTGTACAGATAAAAGTAGATAACAACAGCACAACGAGTTGAGCGTCCAATATCGCTAGGCTCAAAATGGGCAAATATGTCAAAAGACAGACCAAACCGAAATATTGATTCTTTTGTAAAAACAGCATTTGTATGATTAATAAATTAAAGATCCAAAGTAGCATCAATACACTGATGCCAATGGAAGCTAAGATTTCATACTCAACCCAAACATATAGAAGCGCTAAAACAAATGGCAATAACAGCAAAAAGCTTAAACTGCCTAAAAATTTGATTTCCACTGCAAAGCGACTTTTGAGCGTGATGGGCAATAGCGCTAGATAGCGATACCCTTCTCCACCGCTCAAAGCTTTACGTTGTATCGCACACCAAAAGACATTTAAGGCAAGAAAGCCAGTCCAAAGAAACAGATTCGTGATTAATGATTTGCAATAAACCAAATCAATAATGGGCTGTACTAAAGATAAGAGCAGTCCGAATAGCATTGGCCCGAGAATTAATGTGACTAAAATAAGTAAATGCTTTTGCCGTGCAACTGCGTCTGCTGTGGTCTTGACATAAAATGTCCACCGGTATTTTCAAAAGCGTTTTTATGATTGTTCGCTGCCCAACATGTCTTTGTATATTCATGCCGCCTGCTCATTGGACTTTAACCTATCTAGCTCGATGATTTTTGCTGCAAGACTGTTTCTAAATACATGATCATGGCAAGACAATAGAATCAATTTTGATTGGCTCTGCTGTAAAAGTATGCTTGTTAATTCAGCCAAGGCGTTTTGATCTAAGCCATTGCCCGGTTCATCTAAAATCAGTAATGGTGCCGAAGTCATTAAGGCTGCAACCAATAAAAACTTTTTGGTTGTGCCAAAAGACATGTCAGCAAATGGCGTGGCTAAATAGTGTTCTAATTTAAATTTTTCAATGAATATTTGATACTGCTCATGCGCTATCCCTCGAATATCACACATTAAATTCAGAAACTCCTGCCCTTGTAAAAAATCATAAATAGGGCTTTTATCTGGCACATAGGCCACAAGTTTCTTGTATTCATTGTTATGAGGGGCATATGGCTGATCATTAATCAAAATATTGCCTGCATCGAAATCCAGCATCCCAGCAATCATCGCAAGTAAGGTGGACTTCCCTACTCCATTCTCAGCAACAACAGCGACAATTCCGAATTCGTTTAACTCTAAATTTAAATTTGAAAATATACATTTTCCCGCAAAAGATTTGGACAATTGCTGCAAGCGCAAAGAAACCATGATGATTTTCCTAATTTATTATCTTAAGTTATTGATTTATTATTGATCTATCTTCACATATCTTAGATCTGAATTAAATAGATTCTTTAATCGACAACTTTAATTTTTTCAGTGTTATTCACTATCTAAATACGCCAAAATCATCTTCGACAATTCCACTTTAAGCTGCTGTTCTGTAATTAAAAAACTATTATTGCTCACATAGCGCATCATGGTAAATAAAGTACTGTTAATAATCACAAAAGAGCGATGTTTCAGCGTTTCAAAGTTCCAATGTGAATAATAACGATTAAATAAATACATCCCAACTTCAAAAAAATGCTTTTCCAAAACCTGAGAGGCATCTGAATGACTGTATTGATGCCAATGTTTTAAGATCTCAATGAAGAAGCCACGATCAGCTTTCAACATATCAAAGCCAAACTGAATACAAAGTGGGATCACCTCATAAATACTGTGCTGCTCTTGCTCCACGACTATATTTTTTAGTGCTAACCCCAATTGTTCTGATTTTCTGAGCAGTAACTCTTCTACGATTTGTTCTTTATTTTCAAAATATTGATAAATCGATCCAACGCTCACACCAGATTTTTCCGCAATTTTGGGCGTCGTCAGCTCCAGTAAACCTTGTTCTGCAATACACAACTGCGCTGCTTGCAAAATGCTTTCCACGATCATTTTCGCGCGTTGTTGTTGTGGTCTTTTTCTCATTCTATTGCTCTCCAATGCGATAGTGTTATGCGAATTGAATGCGAATAAATATTCATATTAGTGTGGTATGCAACAATAACATTGAAGATCAAAACATGACCACTCACTTCAATACCCGACTGGCTTCATTTCAGGCCACGCAGCAATCTAATCTACTGAGTTTTCTGTTGTCTCATTTGACGGGTCAGGCTGCACAGCCAAATTACACTCAATATCTTGCCCTCAATAAAGCCTTGCAATGTGGTGATCCACAGATGGAAAAAGTGCTCACGTGGATGATGCAGAACCCTAAACAGCATCGTGAATATTTTGAAATCGCCTTATTTAAAGGTGTCGAGCAGCTCCCCTTTCCTATTCCTGAGCTCGAGCATTTTTTTAAGCATGTTGAACAAACACCGCCTTGGTTAGAGCCAGAAAAAATACAGCAAGCCCTTGAATTCACCCATCGCCTAGGGATTAACAATGGCTTTATATTGCGAGATCTTTCACTCATGGTGGGTTATCTCTTCCCCGGTTTCAATCAGCCGCTCATGCTGACCGGTGCTTTAAATAAACAAGCAGGTACACATCTGGCTGAAACCACAAAATGGTGGGTAGATATCACTGAAGAACGCGGACTCGAACGTTTGTATGCGGGATTTACATCGACGATTTATGTGCGTTTTATTCATGCTGTGGTACGGCATCAACTCCAAAAAGGTAAAGACTGGGATTTTGCAACGTGGGGGGTGCCGATGAATCAATTTGACTTGGCGATGACCAATCTTGCCTTTAGCAGTGTGGTACTTTTGGGCATTCGCGCTTTAGGGATTTTTCCATCAAAACAAGAGACTGAAAGCTTTTTGCACTTTTGGCGTTATGTGGGTTGGTTGATGGGTATTGATGACAAATGGTTAATTGAAAAAGAATCTGATGGTTGGAAACTGTTGTATTGGATGCAATTTGTACATCCTCAATCTGATGCAAGCAGTATGGCTCTCGGCGCCAGTCTCTCTAAAGAACCTTTTGAACGACAGTACAAATACCTCCGAGCACTTCAGCAAAAACTGGCTTATCGACAACATCTGGAGCTGACACAATTTTTTATTGGCAAAAAACGCATGCATAAATTAGGGCTCAAACCACAGTCCGCCGCATGGTTTGCCTATTATTTATTGGCTAGAAATCTTGTCCTGTATTCAGGCGCTAAGCATGTCCCAAGTTTAAATCAAAAATTACAGCAAAAAGGCCGTGCGATTCAAAAACTCGGTTTAGCACTGTATCAAAGTAAGGCCAAACAACTGGCCAGTATGCACCAATAAAAAAAGCAGAGCGATCGCTCTGCTTTTTGGATGACAAATGTCCGGACTTAGAATTTCATCGAAATACGTGCCCAATAATTGCGACCGATATTATTAAACTGTTGATCAGTCGCTAAACCTGTCCCTGCATCACCCAGTTTATTTAGATGTTCGGTATAAGTTTTATTCAAGAGATTATCCACACCCACAGATACATCTACACCCTCATCAATATGATAAGTACCATTTAAAGACAGTGTGCCAAATCCTGCACTTTCTTTCAGGTCATAACCCACGATATTGCCTTGGTGCGCACTGATACGATTTTGCCCATCAACCACACGCCAGAATGCTCCCAAAGTATAATTATCTTGGATATAACGTAAGTTGATACGTGCTTCTAACGGTGAGATTTGTGGTAATGGCTTGCCATCTGTGGTGTTTTTACCCCACGCATACATTGCGCTGACATCGGCTTGAATATGATCGCTAAATTGATAGCCAATCCCTGCTTCAGCTCCCGCAATGGTGGCATCCACATTTCGGCTATGTGCTTCCATACCCTTCATCATTCCTGATCCAGACTTATAACTTGTTAAAATATAATCTCTCACTAAACCTGCATAAGCCGATACCCAGGAATTCAAAGCGCTATGTTCATGTTGATAACCCATATCTAACTGAAGCGTTTTTTCTGTATCAATATGATTGAATGTATTGTTATGACCATTTCCTGATTTTGGGCTGAATAATTCCCAATAATCTGGCATGCGCTCTACATAGCCTAGACCGATATAGGTTTTACCATTGTCATGTTCAGGGTGCTTATTTTCAAAACGAATAAAAGCACTTGGTAATGTTTCATTCAGCTCCGTGTTATAGCCACTCGCTTTCGAAGCGGCGCGCTCATCTTTCACTTGCACTTGATCGAGACGAAGTCCCGAAACCAACTTATTGTTGTCACTCAATTGATAACTGACTTCTCCAAAACCACCATATGACTGAAACTTCATATCGGGTTCACGTGCTTTGTCTTTATAGCTATTGCGCATCCCTTTGCGAATGCTATGTTCATTGTTCTGTGTGTCAATGCCTGTGACAAAGTCAATCTTATCCCATTCATGTGTCACAGCCATACGTGCATTTAATGTTCTGCGAGCAACATTCGATGCCATTGGCATATTCATCATGCCACTTGGTTGAAACTCACGTAAGCTGAAGTTATCCATGACATGATCATTAAAACTATAGTTGACCTGTGCTTCGATTTTTTTAATCACCTCTGTGACATTTTTTTTCTCGACACGAAGGCCTAAGCTTTCACGGGCAAATTGCGAACCATCCATTGAACGGCCTGCGTATACCGCCTCACCATCGGCTTTACCTCCAGTAAGTTCTACCCATGTATCTTCGTTTGGCGTCCAACCAAGAGCCAAATCTGTATTCCACCGCTCCCAGTCTGACGGCACAGTATTGCCATCTCCATCTTGGTAACTGTCTGCAACTGAACGGCTGGCATTTAGACGGACATATTTATGTTCATCGCCCACAGCCGCCTCGACATTGTGATCTAAACGACCATAAGAACCGATCATCACACTGGCTTGACCACGGTAGTTTTTATCAGCATCGAACTGTTCCGGTTTGCGTTCAAACAAGACTGTTGCAGCAGAACCTGTATTGGCATATTGAACTGTTTGAGGTCCTTTAATCACTGAAATTCGGTCATAACTTTCAGGGGAAATATAAGAAGTTGGTGCATCCATACGACTCGGACACGCCCCTAGATTTTCTGTGCCATCGGTCAAAATTTTAATGCGTGAACCAAACATGCCACGGAAGGTTGGATCTGCATTGGTTCCCCCATTTTTAATAGCACTAAAACCTACAATACTTTTTAAATAATCGGCCCCATCACTGGCAGGTATCGGTTGAATCGGCTGTTTGGGATTGGCACGAACAATCAGGCCATTGGCATCATTCCCCTGATGTGATGTCACCACAATCGGTGCCAAAGTCTGTACCGCATTGGTTTCCGTCATCTCTACGGACATCTCGTCAGCCATCACAGAAGTTGAATAGCAGGCAACACAAATTGCAGCCGCAAGAGGCTGTAGAAAAAATTTAGGCTGAGCCATGTTTATCTCACAAAATACATAAATAAAGGCGTACCTGAGTCCTCAACGACCCAAGTTAAAAAAAACGTCGGATTTATGCAGCGAGTGGTGGGGCTCGACCTTGCGGAAGTAAAAAGAGTTGTTGAAGAACAAACCAGACATGCTTGAAAGCTTTTTGAAAAGCAATTAAACGAACTTGAATTCGATCAAGCACTTCTTTTACATCAAGTTCAGGAGGCAAAACCAAATTGCCATAGACCGTACAATACTGACATTGATGACTGGCATCATGTTCATGGGCAGTATGATCGACTTGAACCTGCTCTGCGTGAGCGGAAGAGGAATGGTGTGAATGTGCGGTATGTTCAGCATGAACATTGGGAAGTAAAAGTGCACGCGTAATGGTTTCGCAGACCGGAGCAACTTGATATTGCTTGGGCAACAATGGCTGTAAAAAAACAGCAATCTGCAAAAAAACGGCTGCAAAGGACAGCAGCACTCCACTACGAAACAATACAAGCAAACCCTAACATTTGTCTGACCCAAGTATAACAAAGCCCAATCGAAATTGGGCTTGTCTCAGGTATTTTTTAACCGCGATCAATTAACGTTTAACTGCGACTTTATCTTTTTGACGTTGGCGAACCAATTTTTCCACTTTGTCACGTGCACGTTGACGTTTCAAAGGCGATAGATAGTCGACGAATAACTTACCATTTAAGTGATCCATTTCATGTTGGATACAAACTGCGAGAAGTCCGTCCGCTTCCACTTCAAATGATTGACCTTCAAGGTTAATTGCCTGAATTTTTACACGTGACGGGCGCTCAACTTTATCGTATATTTGAGGCACTGATAAACAGCCTTCTTCATAGGGCTGCGTCTCTTGCGTCAATGGCGTAATTTTGGGGTTAATAAACACCATGGGTTGATCTTTTTCTTCAGATAAATCCATGACTATCAGCTGAATATGGTGATCTACCTGTGTTGCTGCCAGGCCAATTCCCGGTGCTTCATACATAGTTTCAAACATGTCGGCTGCTAACTGACGAATTTCATCAGTAACTTCTTCGACTGGTTTTGCAATGGTACGAAGACGGGGATCGGGGAAACTTAAAATAGGTAATAAGGCCATACGACGTCCTCACTTATGCCATTGATCAAAAAACAAAATGAAGGAATGCTTCATCAAAAAATTGTGTGTAATATCGTTATTATAACGCAGTTACATACATAATTTTAGGAATTATGATAATGAAAAAGGTTTTGAAGGGCATGCCAACTTTTAGTGCCTTGGGGTTTAAAAAACAATTATTGGCGCTTACAGTCTGTGTAAGTGTGGGGATGGGAATGGTCAGTGTTGCAGAAGCTGCCCCTGCTCGTAACGTCAATCCACCATCATTGAAGGCAGGTGCGCCTCAAGTTTATGTGGTGAAAAAAGGCGATACGTTGTGGGATATTTCCAAGCGCTTCTTAAAAAATCCTGTGCGCTGGCCTGAAATCTGGGCGAGCAATAAACACGTGAAAAATCCGCACTGGATTTTCCCAGGTGACCGCCTACTCATGTGTACCTACAATGGCCGCCCAATCATCGGTAAAGATGAGGGTGATGGCTGTGAAGGTATTATTCGTCGCTATACAGGTGGCACTAAACTTCAACCACAAGTTCGTGTTGAATCCCTCAACAGTGCGATTCCGGTTATTCCATTGGAATATATTAAGCAATGGCTTGAGCGCAGCATGATTGTTGCCGCTGATTCTGTTGAAGGCACACCTTACATTTTAGGTACAGCTGATCAACGTGTATTGGCAGCCAAAGGCCAAACAGTTTATGCACGCGGCCAAGGCATGCAAGTCGGTCAACGATATGCTGTTTACCGTGAAGGCGAACCGTACATCTTTACCGATGCAAACGGCAAAAAATACAACGCAGGTTTAGAACTGACTCAAGTCGCTTCAGGTGTTGCCGTTCGTGGTGAAAATGACATTACCACTTTAGAACTGACCGATACTTATAATGCCGAAGTTCGTCGTGGCGATCGTGTTCTTCCTGAATATGACCCAATGCTGCCAACGCTGTTCTATCCAACCAATGCTGAAAATGTCACTGCTGGCGGTAGTATTGTTCGTGTCATGGGCTCGATTGGTACTGCAGCGGTTCACAGTGTTGTGACGATCGACCGTGGTAGCTTGCAAGGCGTTCAATCTGGTCAAGTCTTTAGCGTGAACCAAAAAGGTGAAATCGTGACTGATCCGAAAACCAAAGAACGTGTTCAACTTCCAGGACAACGTATTGGCAACATCATGGTATTCAAAACGTTTGATAACTTAAGCTATGCTTATGTACTTGAGAGCGAATTACCAATCAAAGTGGGTGCAACGATTCAGCCACCACTGATGGATGACTAAGACCAAATCCATAAAAATGAGGCTGTATTCAGCCTCATTTTTTATTATCCAACAACGATATCACTAATAATTTTAACCCATAAAAAGAAGACATATTCAAAGGTCTCATTATGCTCAACTCATTGACTGACTTGCATTTAGATTACATTCGCCTGTGGTTTGTGGTGCAACACTCACTTCGTAGTTTCTATAAAATTCAGCAGCACTATCCTGCCCTACACTACGCCCTTAAGCCTAATCAAATCACCACATGGCAAAAATTAGGACTGCATAAAAATCATTTAAAGCGCTTTGAGGAATTTCACAGCCCAAGTGGACAGCTTAGCTTTGAAAAATGTCTCAAGGATATTGAACAATACAGTGACTTTGTACTGATTCCTGAAGACCTAAACTATCCACAACAGCTTTTACCTTATAGCGACAAGCCGCCGATTCTATTTGGGCAAGGTAATACCCAAGCCTTGATGCAACCCCAAATTGCGATTGTTGGTAGCCGCAAACCCAGTCCCCAAGGTCGACAAATTGCCTATGATTTTGCTTATTATCTGAGTGAGCAAGGGTTCTATATTAATAGCGGTTTAGCACAAGGAATTGATGAAGCGGCACATCGCGCTGCCATACAACACCACAGAACCATTGCCGTGATGGGTACAGGTTTAGATCAAATTTATCCGACCGCACATCAGCGTTTAAGACAAGAGATCATCCAACATGGTGGGACCGTAATCAGTGAGTTTCTTCCACACACTCCACCCCTGCAACACCATTTTCCACATCGAAATCGTATCGTCAGTGGGCTCAGCCTTGGTGTCATCGTGGCGGAAGCAGCGTTAAAAAGTGGTTCACTGATCACAGCTCAACGCGCTGCCGAACAAGGCAAATCTATTTTTGCCATCCCAGGCCATATTTATAGTGAGTCACATCAAGGTTGCCATCAACTCATACGCGAAGGTGCAATTTTGATTGATCATCCACAACAGGTCATTGAAGACTTGGCATTGGCTACACAATGGCAATCGCAGGCTGCCGAAACCTTAACAAACACCGAAATAGCGACACCCGAAACAGCAACACCGGACACCCCTCCACCCGAACCTATCCCAGAACATTTAATTGCGCTGTATCGGCAACTCGATTGGGTCGGCCAAAGCCTTGATCAATTGTCCATTCAACTCAAAATTGATACCGCGACATTGACTAGTCAACTGATGGAATTAGAGTTAATGGGCTATGCCACACAACAAGCAGGACACTACTTACGTTGTCGAATGGGTAAATTAGGTTCACAATAGCCCTTTGTCGAATCAGATAAGGTCTATAGAAATGATTACCACCTCTGTTGCAGAAGCAGCTTCCTGTCTTAAAAAAGGTCAGGTTCTCGCATATCCTACAGAGGCTGTTTGGGGATTGGGCTGTGATCCCTACAATGAGCAAGCCTTTCTCGAAATTTTGCGCTTAAAACAACGTCCCATTGAAAAAGGCGTGATTTTATTGGCTGCCAATGTCGCTCAAGTTAAACACCTGCTTCAAGGCTTAACAGAAGATATGCGTCAGCAAGTCATTGCGACCTGGACCAACCGTAAACCCAATGAACGTGCAACCACATGGTTATTACCGGCTGGCGACCATATTCCAACATGGATTAAAGGCAATCATCCAAAAGTCGCAGTCCGTGTGACGACCCACTCTTTATGTGTGGCTTTATGCCAAGCTTTTAATGGCTTTATTGTGTCTACCAGTGCCAATCCTGCAGGATTAACCCCTGCACGTTCCTTACAAGAAGCCAATCAGTATTTTGCCAATGAACTCAATTATTTAAATGGTGATCTCGGCCTAAGCCAAGAACCAAGTAAAATTATTGATGCTGAAACAGGTGAAATCATCCGCGCATAAGCTCGGATGCCTGTCTACACCTGCCTTTCGGGGAAATACAGACAAAAAAAAGCTCAGCCATATAGGGATGGCTGAGCATAAAAAAGGATGTGTATAAAATCACATCCAGAGGGTCTTGCAATCTCTGGGTAAATATTAAGTAATTATTAAGAACTACTTCATCATTTACGATGAAAGTATTATGTAATATTTTTTTAAATTTAACAAATAGATTTTTTATATAAATAAAACTACTGATAAGCACTTTATTTGTGATTTTATAACCACTTAGTCAAAATATGTGCCTATTTTTGATTGATTTTTAAGACGAGCATCTGTTTTTTTAATTCAGTTTTACACTCAAAAATCCATTTTCAAAAGATTTACCCTATAAAAAAACAAGTTTGTTTGCTTGTTTTTTAATCAACACTTCTCATAAATTTTCAACTTTTTACTGGATTTACTTACGCTGCGCCAAGATCACCCCAGTAATCGCCATCACTGTGCCGACACTATGATAAAACATCCACTGCTCAGCCAACCAGAAATAGGCAATAATCGCGGTAAATACCGGCATCAAATTCATAAAAATACTGGTGCGATTCGGGCCGAGATGTTGTACAGCCAACATCCATACCAACGGTGCAATCAATGATGGAAAAATTGCCGCATAAAATACACTTGGCGCATTGGCAGGATTAATCGCGTCTATGCCTAAATACAATACGAATGGCAAGTGATATAAAACGGCAAAGAAAATTTGTACATATAAGCTCAACAGTAGCGGAAGTTTCAATTGCCATTTTTTTAAAAACACCCCATAAAAGGCATAGAAAAACACTGCGAAGATCATGAGGATATCGCCGAAATGTCCGCCCATATTCAGTAATTGACTGAAATCTCCTTGCGCAATGACAAACAATAGCCCCGTAAATGAAATCGCACAGCCCAAGATGGCATAGCGATTAGGCACATCTTTCAGTATGAAAAATGCAACGGCAATCGTAAAAACAGGGATAAAGGCATTGATGATGCCCATATTGGTCGCCGTCGTATAATGCGCAGCGGTATAGCCCAAGCCTTGATATAACACCATGCCAAAAGCACTCAGCACAGCCAATTGCTGCCAATGCTGCCCGATAAGCTGTCTTTGCTGCCAAACGGTTTTGAGCATAAAGGGGGTTAGGATCAAAAATGCAATAAACCATCGATAAAAACTGATACTGACTGGTGAAATATAATCAGTTACATAGCGGGTGACGGTAATATTTAACGACCATATAAATACTGCGATCAGAGGCAAACAAATTGCAAATTTCGCCCAACGCGCTTGAAGCAACATGTCTGACTCCTCAATATATCGTGCAAAGATTGGTCTAGGTATTTTGAGTGATGTCTGTTTTAATTGAAATACATGATTTCAGACATTTATATTGTAGTTCAGACATCGACACCTAGGCATATATGACATCAGCACCGATTGAACAACAAATCGAGCTTTTTGAAGCGCACTACACCACATTAGATACGGTCTATCCGCACAGTTGTCTTTGGGGTGATTTTAATTTTTGTCTCGATGGTATTTTCGAATATGAGATACAAGGGCAACACCATCTCTCACCTGCCAGTTATGGGGTGTGGATTCCCCCACATACAGAACATTGCTCAGTCGCGATTGATGAGCAACCTATTCATTATGTGGCAATCCGTCTAGCACCTGATCTCTGCATAGATTTCCCCAAGCAGACTGAAGTATTTAGCATCCAGCCTTTCTTTCGTTTATTGGCGCAAGAAATTTTGGCCTTTCCTACAGAGCAACATACCACACCACCCTATCGACACCTACTACAGGTCTTATTCGACCAGTTAAAAACAGCACCCAAACATCAACATTATTTACCGCAAAGCCATGATGCGGTGTTAAAGCCGATCTTGGTGCAGCTTGCAGATGTAGATCATTTTAGCTTGAGCCTACAGCGATGCTTAGCCAATGTGGGTTTGAGTGAGCGTCAGTTACTGCGGCTGAGTCAGCACGAACTACAAATGAGCCTTTCTGAATGGCGAAACCGTGCCAAAATTATTTATGCCATTCAACAACTCCGCGCTGGTCAGTCTATTAAAGCTCTCAGCTATGAATTGGGTTATCAACACAGCTCAAGCTTTATTGAGTTTTTTAAACGCTATACAGGAAAAACCCCAAACCAACACCGTGCCACTAGTTAAATGCCAAGCACTCAAGCAAGCATCAGCTCGAATTCTGCAAACTACTACAAAAATTATGCGAAAAGCCTATCGATAAAAGCTTGCTGTTCACCAGATTTCCCTTTAAAACAAGGATGAAAGGCACAACTTCAATTAGGAACGAATATGTCAGCTTCAGTTTACGATATCCCGGTAAAAACCATCCAAGGTGATGACACCACACTCAATCAATACCAAGGCAAGGTTTTATTATTGGTCAATGTGGCCTCTAAATGTGGGCTAACACCGCAATATGAAGGCCTAGAAAAACTCTATACAGAAAAGAAATCACAAGGTTTTGAAGTCTTAGGTTTTCCTGCCAATAACTTTTTAGAACAAGAACCTGGTTCTGAAGCGGAAATTCAAGAATTTTGCTCGATCAACTACAAGGTCGATTTCCCACTTTTTGCAAAAATTTCTGTGGCAGGCGCGGATAAACACCCACTTTATCAAACCTTAACCCAAGCCATTCCTGAACGCATTGGTGAAGGCCCATGGTGGGATGATTTAGTTGAATACGGTTTAACACCAAATCCAAAGCCTGAAGTTTTATGGAATTTTGAAAAATTCCTCGTGAATAAACAAGGCGAAGTTGTGGCTCGATTTGCGCCTGATATCAAGGCAGATGATGCACGTATTGTCGATGCCATCAACGCTGAGTTAGCCAAATAATTCGACAATATCTCAATATCTCAGTTAAGATTATTATGATTTTAACTGAGATTGATCATTTTAAATTATCATATATTGATAATTTACACATTTTATCCATTATTTTAATATTTCACATACACATTGTTCAAAGCTTCCCTGTAAATACTCATTATGATGAGTCTTATCAATTCACATCCAGCAGTAAACAGGTGAACTTATGAATACATTAATGAAAGCTATCGTTTTATCTATTTCGACAGCACTTGTTGCTGCTCCAGCAATGGCTGCACCGCAAAATAGCCAACAACATGCACCTGCGCATAACCAAAATACGATAGCTCAATAACACACTAAACAAAAACACACCGGTAAAAAACCAAAGTCAGAACAAGAAAAAAGCTGTAAATCCTTCACATGATTGGCGTTCTGGACAAAAAGTACCTTCTGAATACCGTGGTCATAGCTACAAAGTAGACCACATTAAATACAAAAAATTATCTAAACCAGGCAAAAACCAACAATGGATTAAAGTGAATGGCGACTACATTTTAATGAATGCCGTCAGCCACGCCATTATCAAAATCATTGCGGGTTAAACCCACCAAAACATCAAAAGAGGGCAAATGCCCTCTTTTTTTTTGTTCAAGCGATTATTTTGTTATTGCTTTGCAACAATCTATTTTTAATCCACATTCTGCCCCTATATTCAAAGCATAGACTTAACACATAGTGATGATTGAATGAAAAAGCTAGTGCAGAATGCCCTTCTCCCTTTTGCCATTTTTAGTGGTGTTTTGGTGCTGATTGGCTGTGAACCTGCCACAGCACCGCAACAGGAACAAGAAATCGCAGCAGAAAATGATCGCCCTGCAACAACATCAACAAACGAAGATCAATCTGCGACACAAAGTCAGGCGACCGATCAAAGCCAATTAAAAAGCGGCAATATGTTTTATATCGTTCGCGATGTGGCGGATATGCAACTTAAAGCCGGCAATTATGTTGAACAACTCAAACAAACGCAGGTCGATTTAGAAGCCGCAGTCAGCAACCAAGATCATCTCCAATTGCAAAAAGCGGCAACCCAGCTGCAACAGCAGCTCAAAGGTTTCAATCAAGCTTTGAATGATTTAAATCTAAAAAGCACTGAAATTAATGATATTCGCAGCAATTTACAGGCAGCGAATCAGCAAGTATTGGCCTCACCTTTTCTCAATGGACAAGTCGATTTAAGCAAAGTTGATTTTCAGAAAATTCAAAATCAAATGGGCAATATTCAAGCTGAAATGCTTAAATTGGCAGGTATGTTGATCCAAGATCAAGCTGGAAAAAGCTCATCTACTGCACCCACTGAAACTGAATAAATAGCGAAATCTAGCATTTCCATTGCATTCCACCTGTTTTAAATCAAAAAAGCGTTAGACCTTGAGCTAACGCTTTTTTTCTTACAGTTCCGCTATAGAACACGACTGTTTTTCCTTTTAGATTAATGCTTAATAACAAAGCCAATGATGGAACAGTTATGTCAAACGCTGTGATTTATAACATTACACCCATTACCTTTCGTTTAGATTTAAAAGATCCTTTCTTATTTACTGCCCATCATATTGATCATTTTCCTGCTGCAAATGCTGATATGGGGCCAAAAACAGCCGCAGAAAAAGATGAATTCAATATGTACTATGGCGATGTGGTTCCAGGTTTTCAGGAGCATCCACATACTGGCTTTGAAACCATTACCTTGGTTGAACAAGGCTATGTCGATCATTTCGATTCATTAGGCAATGGCGGACGCTATGCTGCTGGTGATGTGCAATGGCTGTCTACAGGCAATGGCGTTGAACACTGTGAAATGTTCCCCCTACTGCATGAAGACAAAGCCAATCCATTTGAACTTTTCCAAATTTGGTTTAATTCATCGGCTGAACAGAAAACCCATGATGCCGACTATAAAATGTTTTGGCGTGAAGACATTCCTCACGTCTTTGAAACCGATAGTGAAGGAAAAAAATCGGATATACGTGTAATTTCAGGGCAGTTCAAATCCACTGATGCTATTTCCCGACCGCCACACTCATGGGCGGCTGCCGCAGAAAATAAAGTCAACATTTATTTAATCACCCTGCAAGCAGGTGCGGAGTTGGTGATTCCCGCAACAACAAGTAGCTCCAACCGTTTTGCTTATTTTTATCAAGGCAATACATTAGAAATAGTAGATCAAACCATTCAGATGAAGCATTTGGTTGAACTCCAATCAGATGCCGACGTCCATCTCAAAGCAGGTGGATTAGAAGCACGGATTCTGTGGTTAGAAGGTGAACCGATTAATGAACCCGTGGCGATGCGCGGTCCATTTGTGCTCAATACCACTGAAGAACTCAATGCGGCTTTTAAACGCTATCGTGAAACCCATTTTGGAGATTGGCCTTGGCCAACACCCGCACCGGTCTTCAAACCTAATCAGGCTCGATTTGCCAGTTATGAAGGCGGTCAACGTGTAGAGCACCCAGAGCAAGAAAACTCACAAGTGTCTTAAAGTTCAATTAGTTGGATTGAGCAAATTCAAAGGTATTACAGTTTTTATCTTGTCCAAGTGCGCGTTGAACATCTTGTTTAAAGCGTGCTTGAGCAAAGGTATATTGCTTCGGCAAAAATAAGGTAATACGTGTCGTCTGTGGATCTAAACTTTCGACCAACATTTTATGCAAATACGCCCCATGTTCAGTCCGTGCCATCAATGTCCCCTGCTCCAAATGCTCTTCTAAACGATTATCGGTATAGACGTAGCGATTGTTCGCGGTAAACGCAACACAGTGATTATAGGCTTGTCGCAGATTTCGAAAGGCGGTCAAATATGGGATCTCAAGCTCCGTACTGATGCCATTATCAACCGATTCAGCGACAAGTGCAGCTTCAGTGGGAAGATTGGGTGTCGTGACGTATTGGCTTTGGCATGCAGCGAGCAAACCACAACAGAGACACAGCGATAAACTGGTAAAAAATTTGAGCATACAGACCTATGTAAATTGTTCTTATTCATTTTGCAGCGATTGTAGCAAAACTGCGTTGCTGATTTAATACTCTATTATTCATTCCATGCTTTCATTGCAGACACCATGCAGCTGATTATTTTTACAGGCGTTCAAGCCTCTGGCAAATCAACCTTTTACATGTTGAATTTATATCATAGCCATTTACGTATTAATTTGGATATGTTGAAAACCCGACATCGGGAAAATATGATCTTTGAAGCTGGTTTGGCATCCAAAACAAAAATGGTGATTGATAATACCAACCCAGATCGGGAAGCTCGTGCTCGCTATATCCAACGTGCAATTGATGCAGGTTTTGAGGTGATTGCTTATTATTTTGAAACCGATTTGGACAGTACCTTAAAACGCAACAGTTTTCGTGAAGGCAAAGCCCATATTCCAGAAGTTGGCGTGCGTGCTACTTATCGCAAACTTCAAGTTCCATCACAGGATGAAGGCTTTGATCTAATTTTTAAAATTAAAATTATCAGTCACGGCGAGTTTTCAATTTTACCCATGCATGAATAACAACCATTAACCTGCTTTTTGGCTATCTTGCCATTTTTTAAAAGCCGATTGCATGGCCTGACGTTCATATGGTTTCACTAAACGACTTTCTAATGAAGCAAAATCACCTTTATAGGCAGCAGCAACCATCGATTTTGCCAGTTCTTGAATACTCACGCACCCACGGTGTTCATATTGTTGAACTTCTTCATGGGTGAGTTCAACATCCCAACATGACACTACAGAACTGAGATCAACCGCAATGCTCAAGTAATATTGATCAAAGTCTTGATAAAGTTCCCAAAAATGCGGCTCATAGGCGATAAGATTCATGGTGCAATGCTAGCTGATTGAATTTAATCACTATAAAGATTGTATTGAATAAAATATATTCAACTTTAGGTGATAGATATAAAGCCTGAGCTGAAAAGTTTAGGGGAAAATTTTGATAAGAGATTTGATGTGAATATTATGGAGAATAGAAATTTCTCAATTATTCATTACAAATAAATCACTTCAAATTCATCAAAGACAATCAAATGAAATTTACTTACCAGTTATGTTCTTTGAACTCAATATTTGGGCAATATTGTTGTATTATCTTTTCTACGTCATTATTAATTTGGTCTAAGGGCAAAATAATCCCTATACACATACCGAAGAAAACAATTAAATGAGTTTGCGTTTTCTCAATATTTGATACTAAACTCCATGAAAAAATTTGAGTGTAATACTCAGTACTTTCGATAAGATTTTTCTCTGTAATCTCAATTTCTTTATCCCCAATAAGAATTTTCGAATTTTCAGCCATTTGATCGATATATCGTATCTTAAACATATTTTGAAAAATAGAGTTTACTTTGGGCAACAATCCCAATAAAAGAGCGACCAACAAAATCAAGTAATTCAAAAGTGAAGAGTCATTTTTGAAGAAAATAAAAATAAAGAGACCGACTATTAATAGTATAAAAAATTTAAACACTAGATCTCTTTCATAAATCAAAAAACGATCTTCTTTTTGGTTAATATTTGCACTCCGGATTTCTTAGCATTCGTGCATAATCTGCGGATGAAATACATCGATTCAAACAAGCTTTCTGATCCTCAGT
>NZ_VPDJ01000036.1:0-19509 GCF_013417755.1 Acinetobacter sp. YH12231 | reverse complement strand
ACCTTCAAAATTCTTGCTGAGCGATATCGCAATCGAGGCAAAAGACTAGCATTAAGATTCAATCTAATTGCTGGAATTTATAACTTGGAGCTGAGTGAAAAATGACTTATGAAAGAAATCTATTGATAATTATGAAAAAGCCAAAAATTTGTATCTTGAATATTTAAATTTAGGTGAAAACAATGAATTTTATGATACCACCTTAATTATGGCGGCAATCGAGCACACAGATATTTCTTTCATCAAAAAAATGAAGCTGAGAAAAATAAATGAACTTGTAGTAGATGAAGTTGAACCACAAACATATTATTTCACTAGATGCTCCCCATTAGGTAAAGCTATTCGCCTAAATCAATATCAGATAATTTCTTATTTACTTGAAAAAGGCGCTTCAACCGAAATCGTGTGTATTTCTAAATTTAATGAAGAACAATCAGCATTAGCTCTTGCAGAACAATATAAAAATAAAAAAGTTATTAAATTAATTAATTCAACTTTGAAGCCCAAATAGGACTTGTAATGAATTAAGAGATCTTCTTGATATAAAGTCTTTCCAGTTCAAATCAGTGCCATTTAAGGCTATAATTGCTCTAAATTTTTGTATATTTCCCGTTTTTTCATTATGAGCAAACACGATTCTTCGCTTTCAAAAGATCAGTACAACCTACTGAAATCTTTTAAAAAGCAAATTACGAATCCACATTCCTCTACGATTGCTAAACAGCCTGAGCCAACGCCAAAGACTGTTGAACAAGAGCAGGAAGAAGACTTCGCGCTTTTCCAAAAGCAAATGCAAGGTGTTCAAAAAATGAATGCAGGAAATACTGCAAAAATGGAAAAAGTGGGTCGTAAAAAACCTGATGCGCAAACGTTGGCTAAACGTGCTGCTGCAATTGGTCCTATGGAAACAGATGATGCATTACTTTCTGATACGCAAGCGATGCTCAACCCTGTTGCCAGTCAAGCTGCTTTAAGCTATCGCATTGCAACCTTACAACATAAAGTTTTTGAAGATTTAAAAGCTGGTAATCTACGTTGGTTTGAAGCTGTCGACTTACACGGTTGCACTGTTGAAGAAGCCCGTTCTGCCGTGCTGCAAATTATTCAAATGGCGAAAGATGACAATCAAAACGTCATTAAAATTGTGCATGGCAAAGGTCCAGAAGCAATTTTAAAAACTTATGTAAATAGTTGGTTACGTCAACATCGTGATGTATTGGCATTTGTGAGCGCCCCAGAAAAACAAGGCGGCACAGGTGCTGTACTGGTTCTGCTTAAACGTGCAGAAAAGAACCCACAGTTTAAACAATAATCGGATTTAACTCCAAAAGAAGGCATTGTAATAGTTTTCTGCTACAATGCCGTCCTTGTTCAATCTCTCAGTGTAAGTGAACACGTCTTATGTCTATGCAGCAATCCTACGCAAATATCCTAACTGCCGTTGGTGAAGATCTGAATCGCCCGGGTCTTAAAGATACGCCTATGCGTGCTGCTAAAGCTTTTTCATATCTTACTTCTGGTTATAGCCAGACACTTGAAGAAGTGACCAACAATGCGGTTTTCCCATCAGATAACCGTGAAATGGTCTTAGTTAAGAATATCGAATTCTATTCTTTGTGTGAGCACCATTTATTACCTTTTTATGGTCGCGTACATATTGCTTATCTCCCAGAAGGCAATGTTTTAGGTTTATCAAAATTTGCACGTATTACAGAAATGTTTGCCCGTCGCTTACAAATTCAGGAAAACCTCACTCAGCAGATCGCTGAAGCTGTGGCTGAAGTGACTGGTGCACGTGGTGTTGCTGTGGTGATTGATTCAGCTCACATGTGCATGATGATGCGTGGTGTAGGTAAACAAGAGTCTACAACACGTACCGTTTCTTTTGTCGGTGACTTTAAAACCAATAAAGAAGAACGCCGTGAATTCTTAAGTGCTGTGCCTGAAAGCTATTAATAGAACATTCAGCGTTAGCACTCATAAAAAAAGCCTCGAGCTCTTGAGGCCTTTTTTATTTGTGTTTTAATGTCGCAAATCGTTTGCTTTGATAGCAAAGCACTATTTTCAGGATGAATCATGTCAGATGTATATATTGCCGGTCAGGGTTTAGCGCAAGCCAAACACAGCATAGACTTCCCTCGCCCAGACCGTTTGGTTCAGGGCAATCCCAAACGTGAAACTGCAAGCCTGTATGTACACCCCAATATGGACTGCGGGATTTGGCAATGTGAAGTTGGCGCATGGAATATTGTCTTTGCACCGAACAAACAAGAGTTTTTTACTATCCTTGAAGGATTAGTACGTATTCATGATCAACAAGGCGGATATATCGAGGTTTCCGCTGGCCAAGCGGGCATTATTCCCCCATCGTTTCAGGGCAAGTTTGAAGTTGTCGAAGCCGTCAAAAAATACTATGTGGTTGTCGAAGTTTAAATTACGGTACATCTCGCATAAAGCGTATTTACCCATAAAAAAAACTCCCATATGTGGGAGTTTTTATTCTCAGGATGAATTAGATATACGACAAATGCTTTGTGACTTGAATACAGTTTCGACCATTATTTTTTGCTGCGTACAAGGCATGATCTGCTGCATCTAAAAAGCGCTGATAGTCAGGATGTCCATCATACTGCACACAACCAATACTTACGGTAAAACTAAATTGCTGACCTTGTGCCGTTCGGATCAGGCCCTTTTCAATATATTGGCGAATATTTTCTGCAATTTTCATCGCACGGTTTACACCAGTATCCACCAAGAGTAATAAGAACTCTTCCCCACCGATACGGAATGCATAATCGCTACCTTGACTATAACGCTGTAAGGCTTCGGCAATAAATTTAAGTGCAAGATCACCTGCCGCATGACCAAACTTATCATTGATCATTTTAAAATAATCCGCGTCAAAGGCGAGCAAAGACAACGGCGTTTCATTTTGCCGCGCAAAGGTAATTTCACGTGAAATAATAGTACTGAGATAACGACGGTTCAGAAGTTGAGTTAAAGAATCATTGCCAGACTCAATATATTCAGCCACTTGAAATAGTTGATCGACTAAATGCTGAATTTCACGGTTCAATTCACGAATCTGTTGAATCAACTGTTGCAGCTGATCTTTTTCCGTCATCTGCATCGTTTGCTGGGTTAATTGATCGACTTCATAAATTCGGTCAATAATCAGTTGCACCTGATCTGAACCTGAAAAAGCATATGCCGCTTTATGAATGAACCATAGCCCAAACTCTGATTTTGAAAATAAGGGATGATAAAAACCAACATTGCCCGAAAAGATTTTAAACATCAGTTCATTTTCCCAATCGAGCAATGAACCACGTTGTTTATCTTTATGCACTGCTACATCTTGCATCGCAGAAAATAAGCGATAATTGTGTTTTGTTTCTTGGTTTTTTTCCGTATTGATCTCATAAGATCGGCACATGATTTCAGTGCTGAACCCCATAATTTGTACAATATAACTACACATATGGAGAATATTTTGTGTTTGGTTTAACTCTAAAATTTCAAATATTTTACGTTCTATTTCACGCACACCACGTATGATGAACCATGACGGAATACCAACACGCGCGTGTACCATTCCAACTTTCTGCTGTCTTTTGACTGAGCTTTCAAATTCACCATTCAGTGCGACATTAAACGTTTCTAACAACCATTTTCTTAAAGTGTCGATGAGCCTTTTTTGAATGATATCGTCTTTAAAAAATTCAGCTGACTCTGGCTCACGTGACATTTGTTCATAAAAAACAGTAACTAAATGTTCAACATGCCTTTGGATAAATTGCAATGCTGCAAGATGTTCATTTTCAGTATATTGATCACAAATATCTTTCCAAGCCTGACTTAGACCTGTAATACATTCTTGATTCATTCGGTGACACAAACCACAGCTATTACAAAGCTAGCAATCATACCTTGCTTTACTTACATAAAAAAACAAATTTATTTGATATTTCATATTTTATCTATCTTAAAAATTAATAGAAAAATACATAACTCAATTTCAATTTATTCCAATCTTGATCATCTTGCTGCTGGTATTCATAGCCTAGTTTTAAAGCATTTTGTTGGTTGACGATATATTGTAATTCAGCATCGAGTTTCAGATTCCATTGATGTGTATCTTCCCAATACGGAAGCTCTGCCTGAACCAAACTGTTGAGTTTTTCTGACCAAATATTTTGGCAACCCAGTGTCGGCCCAAGGCCCACTCGCCATCCATCATCTAGAGACTTACCGCCCTGCACTTGCATTTGAGACTGCACATAACACAAATGCGTGCGTTCTTGATTGGCCCAGCTATATCCAGATTGCGCTTTTAATTCAGCTACGCCATGTTGTTTCGTTTCGCTAAATTGACCTGCATCTACAGACACTTGCTGCCAACCAAAATTAAAACCCCAGCTTAGCGGTGTTTTAAATGGCGTGATCGGATTGTAGGAGTTGACCGATAAAAAATCAAAATGATTGAGTTTGAGTTGGTCGTCTCGATATTGGATCGAGCCATCCCAAAACATCAACTGCGTACCAATCCGAAAGCCACCTTGCGGATCGACCAAATCATGATATGCCTGACGATGCCCGAGTTCGATATATTTTTCACCTTGAACTTCGCCTACTGTGGCTGAAAAATTTCGCGCATGATGTCCATTGACTGGGTCTAGACTTGGCTGCTTAGGTTCAGTCCGTTGTTTCGGTTGTGAAGATTGGCTACGTAAGGCCAAGATTTGACGCAATTTAGGCTGCGTTTCTTCCGCACTCACCTTTCGACCAATCAGTAATAAATACAGATGGTCGTACGCCATTTCCAATATTTTCGCTTGCTCTGCTTCGTTAAACTGAGAGAGTGCTGTAGACATGTTCTCAGGTTTAATTTCAGCGAGTTTATGCGCTTCGCGTGCTAAACGATATCCATGTTGCTGCGCTTGTGACAAAAGCTGCGTTTCTAATGCAGGACGATAAACCGCTGCTCGAATCAGTTGTTCATCATTGATCGCTTTGATCGTCTCAACGGGAATGGAAGCAACTTTAAATTTTTCGGTTAAATTCAGTGTCGGGCGAACCAAATCCATTAAGCCCAATAATCGATATGCACAGTTATCACTGGCGAAATAATAGGGAAAACTGACATTTTGCATTTCCCAAATATGTTTAACCAAATAACTGGTTTCTTGCTCGGTTAGTGCTAGCTCATATTCCCACAAATCACGACTTTCAAAATCACCATATTCTTTCACTTTACGGTAGTACGGCATCAAGGAATATTCGCCAGGATATTGCCCTGTTAATCCTTTCCATGCATAAGACCAGTTATCTTCACCTGCAACTGTGGCTGCATAATTAATGGCGTAAGAAACCAGATTTAATTCTTTCTGATCTTTCGGATCGAGACGCAATAAGGTATGTCCAAACATAGAACTTGGATTACCCATAAAGTCTGTGGCGTAGATTAATGTCGCTTTATAAGGCTTAATTTTTCCAAACCATGCATCAAACTCAGGGCAACTTACCGCAGGTAACTGCTCTGAACGGATGGATAACTCTTGCATCAGCCACTGACTACGCGCTGGGAAACGACAACGAAAGGCTTGATTAGGTTCGGCGGTTTGAAATAGTGCAGCGACATCTGCCTCTAATTCGGCTTGGGCATTTTGACGGCCATTTTCAGCTAGAAAGTAACCTGAAAAAGCAACTTCACTTTGTCCTTTATGATCTGTATATAAAAGTCGTTGCCAACTGATGTGTTCAGACAGTTTTTTTGATTGTGCAAGTTCAATATATCGCTGCACCTCTACGGTTTTAGAGAGGTTTGGATCTACAACTTGCTGAGCATATAAGATGCTCGGAATCATAAAGGTACAAAATAAAGCAATTGATTTCATTCAGTTAAATTCAAATCCATTTTTATATATTTTAGATAATAAAAAACCCTGCCAAGAGACAGGGTTTTGAAAACAACGATTAAACGTATGCTTTAAGTACTTCATCTTTCGCCATTACGTTTTGCAATGAAGCAAGTACTTGTAGAGAAGACTGGTTTTCAGCTGAATAGATTTCAGCAAAATTTGCTTTAGACACAGCAAAGAAACGTGCTTTATCTGTTGATTGGATGTTTAAAAGCTCAGCCAAAACATTCAGGCTCTCACCTTGACCAACTGCCATATCACGAGCAAGTGATTCAGCATTTTCATTGGTAAATGTTACCGCTTGAGCAGTTACTGTACCTGTACCGCTACAACCTAAAGTACCAAAGGTAATACCAAGTAACTGGTTAGTAAAAATACCGTTGGTAGTCGCAGCTAAAATTTTAGGAATTTTACCTGATTGACCAGCCCAAACTTGAGAACCAACACCACAACCTACGTCACGGTCAGCAAAAGCAGCTGTAGAACCTAGTGCAACGACTGCAACTAAAGCTAATTTTTTTAACATAGCACTTCTCCAGGGAATTTTATTCCATTGTTTTTAATTATTAAAACATGTGTAATTTTGATTACACACCTGTAGATTAACTTGATCTTTCAGATAAGGCAAAACATTTTCATCTAAAACTTTTGGCTAAAAATAATACGTTCTTTTTCACTATTTTTTGAGCAACCAAGTACCATTTTCATCCCGTTTTCCAAGGATTTTGAGTACTAAAACCAGACTGAGTAATAGCAACAAATACCAAGAACCGAGTTTCCCCCAACCGACCATATGCCATGCATCGACCTGACTTGGATATAACCAAATTTGATAGAAGGTACTGATATTTTCTGCGATCCAAATCAAGAATGCCAAAATCAACAGTACTGGTAACATAGGCAACTGAATCACATGATTTTGTAATTGAAAACTCAGCTTGGTTTTCCAAAAGATCACCACACTCCAAGCAAACAAAAACATACGAATATCTGGCACAAAAAATTTGGTCATAAAATTAAGATATGACAAAACGGCTAAGCACAGCATATTGCCAAAACGCGGTAAGTTACTGAACGACACCTGATATAGACGTAACGAACGTGCAAAGAAACTTCCTACTGCCGAATACATGAAACCTGCAAATAATGGCACGGTCAGCAGTTTGAAAACCGCAGGCTGCGGATATTGCCATGAAGCAATGTGTGGATGAGTGAGAAATATTTCCATCCCCATAGCCAGTAGATGAAACAGTGCTATGACTTTGGCTTCCGCCCAAGACTCGAGTTTTAAGTAGAGTAAACACACTTGAATGATCAGTGCATAAAACAATAAATAGTCATAACGGTAAAAGCCAAAATATTCCTGACTTCCCATTGCTGCAGTGAATGCAAAAGCGATCAGCAGTAATATCCCAAATAAGGCAGCCGAAGCTGCCTTATAAGAGAACTCAAAACATGATTTTATCATCTTGACCACGGTTGAATCCTAAACCTATTTCCCTGAAGCCTTATAAATACTTGGCACTATATTCGTGTACCGTATCAATAAAGGCTTTCGGATTGGTTGGATCTACCCACTGGGTAATACCATGGCCTAAGTTCGCCACATAACCGGTTTTTTCACCATTGGCATATGCGTCATCTAACATAGCACGCGTCGCTTTCGCAATTGCTTCAGGCGAACCATACAATGTTGCTGGGTCTAAGTTACCTTGCAATGCTGCACGGCCTGCGACTGTTTGACGTGCCACATTTAATGGCGTAGTCCAATCTAAACCAAAGGCATCTGCACCCGTTGCAATCATTGGCTCTAACCATTGACCACCACCTTTGGTAAACAAAATCACAGGGACTTTGCGTCCATCTTTTTCACGCTGTAAACCTGCCACGATTTTTTGCATGTAGTTTAGTGAAAATTCGATGTATTCACGGTGTGCTAGTGCCCCACCCCAACTATCAAAGATTTGTACGGCTTGGGCACCTGCATCAATCTGCGCATTGAGATATTCAGTCACTGCCACAGCTAAACGGTCTAATAAGGCATGCAACACTTCAGGTTGTGCATACATCATTTGTTTCGTAAAACGGAAATCTTTGCTTGAACTGCCTTCCACCATATAGGTTGCCAGTGTCCAAGGACTGCCTGAGAAACCAATCAATGGGACTTGTCCGCCCAATGCTGAACGAATCGTAGTCACTGCATTCATGACATAATCTAGGTCAGATTTGGCATTAAACTTAGGTAAATTCAGTACATCTTGTTCGGTACGTACAGTTTTATGAAACTTCGGACCTTCACCTGCCTCAAAATACAGTCCCAAACCCAACGCATCAGGTACTGTCAAAATGTCTGAAAATAAAATGGCTGCGTCTAAGTCATAACGACGCAAAGGTTGTAAAGTAACTTCACAAGCAAATTCTGTATTTTTACAAAGGGATAGGAAGTCACCCGCTTTTGCACGTGTTTCACGATACTCTGGTAAATAACGGCCAGCCTGACGCATCATCCAAACCGGAGTTGCATCTACCGGTTCACGTAATAAGGCACGCAAGAAACGATCATTTTTTAAGGTCGTCATTCACTTTCCCAACTTAATTCGATATTGGCATCATCATATCAAAAAGGTTGTAAATATAATAACTTCTCAAGCATTTAAAAACCGATCATGTTGAGTGCCAAAAATGATATTTACACAAAACAACTACTGCATCTCTACTTTTTTTCTGTAATACTTAGCCAGTTTTTAATACACAGTAAATGAATAATTCTTAAGGTTGAATTACATGTTCGTTCGCACCATGCTCGCACTGAGCCTAAGTTGCATATTTGCTGGTACAGCTATTGCCGCATCTACTGCTGAACAACCATTAACGCCAAAAAAAGTGACTAATGTTGCAGTTCAGGATCCCATTGATCCGTTAGCGACTGAAGCTTCATCTGCAACTAGCCAGATTAGCGCTCAAGAACAAGAAGATCTGAACCAAGCATCGCAAACTTTAGACAGCCTGCAACAATCAGAAGATGTTAAAGCCGACATCGGTGCTGCACCTGCTACAGCGACTGCTACAACTCCAACATCAACTTCGCCTGCTGCCAAAGTTGCTTGGGGTTTAAATGACCTAAATAATGCACAGTGGTATGACAACATTGGAAAAGGTCAGTTCCCTGTTTATGCACGTGCTCATGTCATGCTCAATAATGCACATGCTTCACCGGGTGCAATTGATGGTACCAGTGGTAAAAATACCTTAAAGGCGATCGCTTCATTCCAACAAATGAATAGCTTGAAACCTACAGGGACTTTAACCAAAGAAACTTGGGATGCGCTGATTGCGAAACAAGGTTCTAAACCTGCATTTATTGAATACACGTTGACTGACGCAGACTTGAAAGGTCCTTATGCAGCATCGATTCCACACGACTATGCATTACAAGCAAAAATGAAAGGCTTGTACTACACACGTGTGACTGAAATGTTGGGTGAAAAATTCCACATGGATGAAGACTTTTTGAAAAAGTTGAATCCCAAAGCGACATTTAAAAAAGCTGGTGAAAAAATCTTAGTAGCGAATATTCGTAACGAAGTTCCTGAAGATATTCACCTGATCGTTGCACATAAAGGCGCGAAACAACTTTACTTGTTTAATAGCCGCAACCAAATGATCGGTTCATTCCCTGCAACGATTGGTAGTTCTGATACTCCATCGCCTACAGGTACATATAAAGTCACAGGTGTTGCACCAAACCCTTGGTACAGCTACTCACCGTCTAACTTTGTTCAAGGCAACAACAAAAAACCACTTTCATTACCACCTGGTCCAAATGGCCCTGTTGGTAATATCTGGATTGGCTTGAGCAAAAAATCATTCGGTATTCACGGTACACCGAACCCATCTGCTATCTCTAAAACTGCGTCACACGGTTGTATTCGTTTGACCAACTGGGATGCAAATGACTTAGGTAAGAAAGTGAAATCTGGTGTGACTGTTAAATTCTTAGAATAATTTTAGTCATATTTAAAAAAGCCTGCATCGTGCAGGCTTTTTTTATAGCTGTGCATTCATGCATAACAAAAGACTCAATCTTGGCTGAGCGTTGCAAAAATAGGATGAATTGTCGCTAAAAAACTATATATCCCAATTTAGTTCAATCTTAAAATAGGTACATGTTCAATAATTAAGATAAGGATGAATGCCATGAATGCTTTTTTACATCCAAGTGAAAACCGTGGTCACGTAAAAATGGGCTGGCTTGAGTCTAAACACAGCTTTTCTTTTGGTAACTGGTATGACCCGAAATACATGGGCGTTAGTGCACTTCGTGTAATTAATGATGACTTAATAGCAGCACATGAAGGTTTTGGTCAACACCCACATGACAACATGGAAATTTTAACCTGTGTGTTAAAAGGCACCATTACGCATAAAGACAGTATGGGCAACCATGGTGGCATTTCTGCAGGTGAATGGCAGCTGATGAGCGCAGGTACAGGTGTGCGTCATAGCGAAATGAACCAAGGTGATGAAGATGTACATTTACTACAAATTTGGATCGTTCCAAATGAACGTGATGCTGAACCGACCTATCAACAAATTAAATGTGATCCACGCGATCAACCCAATCAATGGCATTTAATTGTCGGTCCAAATGACGATGCAGCTATGTATATTCGTCAGCAAGCGGAAGTTAAATCCGCATTTTTGACGAAAGGTCAATCTTTAGAGATCCGTGCAACGCAGCATATCAACTATATCCATGTTATTTCAGGTTCAGTGCAAATTGCTGAACATAAAGTTGAAGCTGGTGGTGCAATTGCGTTCTTAGAAGATAGCCAAATTGAAGCGCTTGAAGATGCTCAAGTGATTTGGTTTGATTTACCCGAAGTTAAATAATTAAAAGCCCTCAAATGTGAGGGCTTTTTTATACAGTTTGTCTCAGGCGTTCACTGCGTTTATACAACCACATCAACACCAAAGTTGGAATGATAAATCCCGCAGTCACCATGATGCCATGTAGGATTGAGGCATAAGGTTCAGCAAGCATGGCCACATGTTTCATTGGAGATGTCAATGGATGGAATCACTTTAAACGTCTCGAAATCACGCATTTCGAGATATTCTTAAATGACACTCAGCATCTAATTATCTAGATAAAATTCATCAATCAAAGGTGATTTTATTCTATTGCTGATGCAATCTATCTAATCAACCTTCGGTTTCCACGCGATAAAAATGATTTTGCATAAAGACGCAAAACATAGAGGCAAATAATTGCCGATCTTGTTCAGTTTGAAAAATGCCCCCGAAATAGTCCCCATCTGTAGTTAAAATTAAATCTAAGAATGTTGCCTGCTTGGGAACTACTCCCTTTCTTTGGCAATATGCAAAATATGCGCTGACATCTTCAAATAAAATCCACCATTCCTGTGGACTTCCAATCTGAACGCCACCTAATGAATGCTCTAGATCAAACATCGCATTGAGAAGATATTGAAAATTTTGCTGTGAACTTTGAAATTGAAATCTCGGATAATCTGTTGTTAGATTTAAATTGATCAGATGTAAATGGACGCTCCGAGCACACTCTAATCTATGTTTAACTTTTACATATTGTTGATACCGACGTTTATCTTTTACTGTGACCGAAGTTAAGCGAGACAAATCCATATTGTCGTGTAAATCACTGAGTTTTATTTCACACGCTATTGCATTTTTAGCAGTACGCTGCGCCGCTTGAAATCGGTTCTCACCTGTTGTTTTAGTTAGTGCCTGTATTGCGTCGATAATATGGGCTTGAAAACCTAAAGCATGAAGCTCATCCGTTGTTGTCTCTGTATCTTCTAAAATGTCATGTAATACAGCGACGATTTTAGCGTCGGGATGTTGCACATTTTGCATCACACGAAGTGGATGTTGAATATAGGCTTGTCCCGCTTTATCGACTTGTCCGAAATGGCGTTCAGTCGCCAAAGAAATCGCATTTTCTAAAGTTGAAATAAAGAATCTCCCCTTCGTGGTCTTTTTTATTTTTCTCCATCATATTAACCAATGAATACAGATATTTGTAACTCTAAGCGCTACTCGAACGACACAGATTGACTCGTAAAATACATATCTACCGTGAATTATCGTGAGGTAGATCTTTTGCAAATACTTCTATGCCATTCGCGCCAACATTTCCAAAGTAATTTTTTTCACCTCTTCTTTACTTTGCTGAATATGGCTGCGCATTTTCTCCAATGCCGCTGTCACGTTATGTCCAAGGATCAATTGTAAAATCTGTTGATGCTCTGCATAAGTGGCTTCAATTCGATAATCTTTAGAAAAATCTAAACGGCGAATAATACGGATTTTTTCACTTACATCCCGATGTACCTTTGCCATTTCACTATTGCCGATTGCTTCAACCAATTGGCAGTGATATGCTTCATCTTGCATCGATAAAGTTTTTAAATCATGCAAAAACTGTTCAGGCGGAATACACCACAAATTCACCAATGTCTGTAAAGCCTGCTTGAGTTGTTCTGATTCCATTTTGCAGAGCTGCTCAATGGCATAGCATTCCAGCAAAATCCGTAAATCATACAATTCTTCATAAGCTCTAAAGTTCAGCGGCTTCACTTCCCAACCGCTACGAAAATGTACTCTTACATAGCCATCTTGCTGTAAACGGTATAAAGCCTGCCGTACGGGTGTACGGCTTACTTCATATAATTCGGCAATTTCAGATTCGGTAAAACGTGCGCCCGGTTTGAGCTGGAAATCAAAAATATCGTTTTTTATTTTTTGGAAAACCAGCTCAGACAAGTTGTCTGAGCTTTTCCCAACAATGGTGGTTGTGGTCATGTTTATTCCATATAAACCAGCGGCTCACCGCTATGTACCGTTTGTCCTGCACGGCAGATAATCGCTTTCACGATACCATCATCATCGGCATAGACTGGAAGCTCCATTTTCATCGCTTCAATAATGGCTACAGTCTCACCTTTCTTCACAGACTGTCCCGCTTCGACAAAAATTTTCCAAATGTTGCCGGTCATCGATGCATTCAAGGCTGCATACTGGCTATAGTCGGTATCATCTTGCAGGATTTCCATTTCCGCAGGCGCATCAAACTCATCTTTCCAGCGTTCAACTTCAGTTGTAAATGCCTGCAGCTGCTGCGCTTTAAATTCGGCAATACTGTCCTTTTCTGTTTCTAAAAAGGCTTGATAGGCTGCAAAATCAAATTCAGTTTCTTCAATTTTGATTTCCGCCACACCATTGGCAAAGTCAGCACGGAATTGATCCAGTTCAGCTTCGGTTACTTCATAATATTTAATTTGATCAAAGAAGCGTAAGAACCATTGCTGATCGCCAAACTGTTTGTTCTTTTTAAACTTATTCCAAATAGGCAGTGTACGGCCAATCAATTGATAACCGCCTGGTGAGTCCATGCCATAGATACACATGTACATACCGCCAATACCCACTGTGCCTTCTGCAGTAAAAGTACGTGCAGGGTTATATTTCGAGCTGAGCAAACGATGACGCGGATCAATTGGCACTGCACAAGGTGCAGTTAAATACACATCGCCCAAACCTAAAATTAAGTAATTTGCATCGAAAATGATGTCTTTGACTTGCTCACGGCTGTCTAAGCCATTAATACGCTGAATGAAATCGACGTTATTTGGCAACCATGGCGCTTTGGCACAAACACTTTCTTGATAACGTTCTACAGCACCTAAAGTTGCCGAATCCTCAAATGCCATCGGCAAGTGAATAATACGGGATGGAATTTTAATTTGGCTCAAATCGCCCATCTCATTTTCGAGACCCAATAAGAACTGAATCAAATTCGCTTGGCTGAAACGCAATCCATCATATTTAATTTGCAGTGAACGTACACCTGGTGAAAGCTCTAAGATGCCATCAATATTCGCTTCACGAATCAGCTGCATCAGTCGATAAACACGTAAGCGCAATGCAAGGTCGAGAACGTTTTCGCCATATTCCAGCAAGATGTAACTGTCACCTGCCTGACGATATATAGCTTTCGGCGCATACGCATCTGCTTCACGCACTGCCAATATCCCTTCTGGCTTACATTCAAAAGTTGCCGCCTGTTTTGCTTCAGGTGCTTGAGCAAAGTTTTGGATATCGGCAATTTGTTGAACTTCCAAGGCATTGGCTTGTTCAACACTCATCGGATAGAAACTGATGCTGTCATCTGCTTTAAGCTGACCAATCTTCCAAAGTTCTGCTTTGGCAATGGTTACTGGGCAAACAAAGCCACCGAGGCTTGGGCCATCTTTAGCCAAAATCACAGGGAAATCACCGGTGAAGTTAATCGCCCCAATGGCATATTCACAATCATGCACATTGGATGGATGTAAACCTGCTTCACCGCCATTTTCACGTGCCCAGCTTGGTGTCGGACCTGTTAGGCGAATACCTAAACGGTTTGAATTAAAGTGCACATTCCATGTTGAAGCAAAGAATTCTTCAATATATTCAGGTTTAAAGAAATCGGGTGCACCATGCGGACCATACAGCACGCCAATTTTCCATTCTTTGCCATAGCTTGGAATACGCTCTGCTGCCAAAGCTTGTGGTGCTGCTGTAGCAATTTCCAATCCATCCAAAGGCAGGCTAGGGTTGACCATTTTAATCATGTCGCCTGCGCGCAGCACTCGCCCTGCATGACCGCCAAAATTACCCAATGCAAAGGTTGAACGACTGCCTAGATATTTAGGTACATTTAACCCATTGCGGATTGCAAGATATGTACGGCAACCCGATTCAACTTGTCCTAGTACCAAAGTTTGCCCAGCTTTGATGTTGATCGGCTGCCAAAAATCGACATTTACTCCATCTAGAGCCGCGCTGCATGGCGCACCTGCTAAGGCTACGATGCTGTTGGCATGAAATTTAAGACTTGGTCCTTGTAAGGTAAATTCAAAGCCTGCTGCCGATTTTGGATTACCCACAACTTGATTGGCCAACTGAAATGCATAATCATCCATTGGGCCTGATGGCGGTACACCAATATCCCAATAGCCCACACGCCCCGGATAATCCTGAATCGTACTTTGTGTACCTGGTTGCAGCACCTCAATCACATTTGGCACATATTTAAAATCATCCAGCAGGCGTGTCCAAATTTGCATATTTTCAAAGCGTGCATCAGACACTACGGTATGCGCATAGTCTAAGTTGGTGCTGATGCCATTCAAGCGGGTTTCAGCCAAGGCTGTTTTTAACTTGGCAATCGCACTGTCTCGGTCTGCAGCATGCACAATAATTTTGGCAATCATCGGGTCAAAATATTGTGAAATTTCAGTACCTGTAGACACCCAAGTATCCACACGAATATCTTCAGGGAAATACACATCCGTCAACACACCCGGACTTGGCTGGAAGTTTTTCACTGGATCTTCCGCATAAATTCGCACTTCAATGGCAGCACCATTGGGTTGAATATTGCTGAGTTTTTCCCAATCTAAAGCATCACCTGCCGCCACTTTCAGCATGCATTCAATCAGGTCTAAGCCCGTCACCATTTCAGTGACTGGGTGTTCAACCTGCAAACGGGTATTCACTTCAAGGAAATACACTTCATCACGGGCAGCATCATAGATAAACTCAACCGTACCTGCGCTGCGGTATTTCACCAATTGACCAAGCTCTACAGCAGCACGGTGCAATTTTTGACGGGTTGCTTCTGGTAAGTGCGGTGCAGGTGTTTCCTCAACGACTTTTTGGTTACGGCGCTGCAATGAACAATCGCGCTCCCCAAAGGCAACGACTTGACCTAAACCATCACCAAAAATTTGTACTTCTACGTGACGGGCTTTATCGACAAAACGTTCGAGGAAAACACCTGCATCCTTAAAGAATTGCTCGCCTAGACGCTTTACACTTTCATACGCATCTTTTAATGATTGTTCATCATCACAGCGGGTTAAACCAATTCCGCCACCACCTGCGGTGCTTTTCAGCATGATTGGATAGCCAATCTCTGCAGCAGATGCGAGTGCTTCATCCAAACTTGCCAATAAACCTGTGCCTGGTGTCATGGGTACATTGGCGGCCGCAGCCAATTCACGTGCACGATGCTTCAAACCAAACTCTAAAATTTGTTCAGCCGTTGGCCCCATAAAAGCAATGTTATTTTCCTCACATGCACGGGCAAAGTCGGCACTTTCAGATAAAAAACCATAACCGGGAAATATTGCTTCAGCGCCAGTTTGTTTGGCTGCTTGAATCAATTTTTCAATACTTAAATAAGTTTCTGCAGGTTTAACACCTTCAAGTGAAACCGCTACATCTGCATCTAACACATGCTGTGCATAACGGTCGGTCTCTGAATACACGGCAACAGATTTCACACCTAATTTTTTTAGAGTACGAATCGCACGAACAGCAATTTCACCACGGTTTGCAATTAAAACTGTTTTAAACATGATTATTTCCCCGATTTTTTTAATTTGATTTTGCTGTTGTTGCTTGCAGTGATTGGATATAAGCGCGCCAGCCGCCAAATTCACTGATATTTTTTGCACCGTTTAGGCCATAAGGTTCACAAATAAAGCCTTTCACCCAACGTCCATCGGCAAGCTCGACATTGCCCATACCTAGTGGTGTTGGAATTTCGGCGACAAATTCACCAAAGCGTGCTTTTGGAATATCCCAAAGCTCGACAATAATTTTTTGACCCGCTTCCTGACGCGCTAAACCTGGTTTCGGCGGTACTGTGCCCGGCAGTGCATAGAGGGCGTAATCGGCAGAAGTCGTTGTGGTTTCAACATGCACGGCTTGGCGTGTTGTCAGTTGGAAATTGAGTGGCATACCTGTGAGATGTGCGCCTACAACAGCAACACGAAAATGCTGTGCTGATGGTGCAGAAATGACTGAAGCTGCGTCAGGCAATGTTTTAGCTACTGCACCCAGCGGTAATTGCAGGTGGTTTTGCCATTTTTCTGCAAAGTCTGCTAGAGCCGTATCGTGCCAAGCCGGCGCAATGAATGTGATTCCAAAAGGCAGCCCGTCGGCACGAAAGCCTGTAGGTACAGCGATGGCACTGAGGTCAGCTAAATTAGTAAAGTTGGTATAGGTGCCAAAGTGGCTATTATTTTCAATTGGCGCTTCTGCCATTTCAGCCAGTGTGTGAATGGTTGGCGAACTTGGCACCACTAAAGCATCAAATTGCGCTAAGGTTTGCTGAATTTGGCGTGCCAAATCTTGCTTTAAATATTCGGCGTTATAAGCATCCACCGCAGTGTACTGCTGCCCTTTTTGAATAATTTCTAAAACTGTTGGATCAAAGTCATCTGCATGGCTGTCTAAAATTTCAGCTACGGCTGCCGTACGCTCTGCTACCCATGACCCTTGATACAGTTGTGCAGCCAATTTTGCAAAAGGACTGAAATCAATTTCAGTTAGTACTGCACCTAAGTTTTTTAATTCAGTTAGTGCTTGCTGAAATGCATCAGCAGATTGAGCATCGCCAAAAAATTCTAACTGTTTTGGAATGGCTAACTTTAATTGTGCGCTGAACTTTGCAGGCGCTGTTGCTGGGTTCACACGTGAATAGCTGTCGGTTACATCAAAACCTTCCATAACTTCTGCCACTGCAGTTGCATCAGCGACGGTTAAGGCAAAAATTGAAATACAATCTAAGCTCTTACAGGCAGGCAATAAGCCTGTATTTGAAAAGCGACCTTTGGTCGGCTTTAAACCGACAATATTATTGAAAGCTGCAGGGATTCGTCCTGAACCTGCAGTATCTGTACCGAGTGCAATCGGGACTAAACCACGTGCTACTACACTGCCTGAACCAGAGCTTGAACCACCGCTTACATAGTCAGGATTAACAGTATTCGGCACGGCACCAAATGGCGAACGCGTACCGACTAAACCAGTAGCGAATTGATCTAAATTGGTTTTACCTACAATGATGGCACCTGCTTGTTTTAAGCGCTGCACCACAGAGGCATCTTCAGTTTTAATGTCCGTAAATAATTTAAACGCAGCCGTCGATGCAAAGCCCACCACATCAATATTATCTTTCACTGCAATAGGCACACCAAATAAAGGTAAGGCCGTAGCATTTTCAATTTGTTTTAAAGCTTTAATCTGAGAAGTTAATTGCTCTATAGATGCAATGGAAATCCATGCTGGGTCTACGCGATCAAATTGCTCGACCAAGGCATATAAGTCTTCAAGTTGAATTGTGTTATTCGTGTAGGCCGCTTTCCATTCCGCTAAGGTCCAGCCTAAAGTTTTTATTGAGTTCATTGATGTGCTCATTCTTGTATCCAAGTTTGAATACTGTGTTGCACACATCATGCCAACTCTAATTATTATTTATTTTTCAATATCTTAATATATTTTATCAATCATTTGCCTATTTTATTTAGCCAGTACAAAAGGATAAATGTTCTATTAAGTTTCCAAGCTCCACTATTTTGGTGCATGACTTTTATAATCGTGTTTTCAATAGATTCTTTTCATTTAGATGCAGATATAAATACAGTGAACTTTCTATTTTCACTCTTTATAAGCTTTCAATTTAGATGTTTTGTATGACTTTGAACTTAGAATAAAAAGAACTGAGAAATATTTTGAATTTTATATATAGAAAAAGATACATCAATGATGGCTAAAGCAATATTGGGCTTTGAGATTGATCGGGTTGAATAGAAAAGTAGTAATAATAAAAGCTATTGATTCGCAAAATTTAGTTCAACAATCAAAACTAAAAAATGGTGCGCTCAGCGCGCACCGTAAATACAATTTAACCAATTGTTTATTATAAATATTTAAACCCAACCCACATCATTGTACCGCAAAAAATACCGTAAAAATTCAGCATTCTAAAAAATATTGATGATGGCAATGTAGGTCATTACCACCAACGAAATATATTGATTTCAGGTGCTACGACTACCCCACCTGACTATACATTGTTGAATGACAAAATGGCTCAACTAGTCGGTTGGTACAAGTCGGAAGCGCATCAGCGTCATCCTATTGAACGTGCAGCTAAAGTACACCTGGATTTTTTATTGATGGTAATAGACGCACATCACGTCTATTGATGAACCTTAAGTTGCTGAAATCTGGATATCCACCTTGCGTTATTACAGTTGAAAAATCGCGTGGCTTACTATGAAGCTTTGGATCAGTGGATGGCTTATGACAAAACTGAAGCTTTTATCCAATTGATTTCTGAAGCAGTGATCGAAGGATTTAAACCATATCAGATAATTTCAGGAATTTAGAGTTACTCCCATTTATATATTTCTTTATTTGTACTGCTGCTTAGGACATTTTATTTATTAGAGCCTTGTTGCCTAATGCTGTTATCAAAAAATTGTTCAGCGATATAATTTCAGAATGAAGAAGCCTACACATAGAATCTATCATACAAAGAATTGACCTTACCACAAACCTAATTTTATTAACTTATTCAATAGATCTCTTTCATAAATCAAAAAACGATCTTCTTTTTGGTTAATATTTGCACTCCGGATTTCTTAGCATTCGTGCATAATCTGCGGATGAAATACATCGATTCAAACAAGCTTTCTGATCCTCA
>NZ_VPDJ01000035.1:0-20888 GCF_013417755.1 Acinetobacter sp. YH12231 | reverse complement strand
AAGAAGCATGGACGACTCTCAATGAGTTTATTTCGCTATGGTTTAGACTATGTTCAAATGGCGATTCAGCGTTTAATTGGTTTTGGGAAAAAAGAAGAGTTTAAGGAAATTTTGGCAATTTTAAGAAGGCAGAATCCTGATAGGATAAGGGTTCTGTGAAATTTGTCGTGTACAGAGCGATTCAAGACAAATACTCCAATGCTTTACGTAGGGCATCTAATGTTGAAACTTTAAAAACAGGCTTATTAGATTCATCGATTAGCTCACCAAAATGAGTTGGTTTAAGATTCCATTTTTTTTGGAAATCAGTAGATAATAAATATTGTAATGCCCGTACTTCTTGATCAGAAAGCTTAAATGATTCATCAGGTATCATATTCTTATGATCATAAATATCAATCCTTTGTTTGGGTGGAATGATTTCGCGGATCATTTGCTGAGCTTCTTTTAACTCAGATGCCATAATGCGTACAAGCAACTGATGTTTCGGATTTTGAATTTCTTCAATCCATGCATTATCTGTTTGTGATGGCTTAACCGAGTTAGGCTTCTGTGATGAAGCCTCTGCAAAACATTGAATTAATGCTCTATATTTTTCACCGGTCTTATTTCTAATGCTTTGCGCTTTAGGAACACCTCGATTAAATCCTAAATTAGCAATCGTACTTACAGAAAAATCCTGAATTCCACGTTCCTGTTGTTCAATACATACTTCATAGATTGCATCGAGTGATTGTTGGATTTTGTGTGATGAGCCATGTTTTAATTTATTTAATAACTCTTCAGAATTCATGAGTTGCCTCAATCAAAGTGGGTGAATTATGTAGAATGAGCTCAATTTCTGATTTTGAAATTTGTTCAGTTTCAGAAAGCTCGATCAATTTAAGCTTGCCATCTATAACACTTTGTACTTTATCCCAAGATTTGAGGCGACTCATCAATAATTTAAAAATTTGATTGCCTGCCGAAAGTTGCTGTTCTTTAGATAACATGAATAAAGCAGGCATAATTTCATTAAACATCGCCATTTTATCAATGAGCTGAGTCCTTGGATAAATAGCTTGATCTGCATTACAAGATTTATAAATGGCTGCATTTTCACAGACTTCTTGTAATTGTTGATAATGGCTCACTTCTTCCATTTCTAATATTAATTCAGCATTAGGGGCTGTAATTAAGGAGAGTTTTTCATCGCTCTCTATAAGGGGATTGTTATTGATGAGCTTGTGGCATTTTGTAATATAACTATATGCTGCTTGAATATCGCACAAAAGCATATCCAATTTCTTAGCAGCAGTTTCATATTCTGATTCGAAATTTCTAAGTTCAGTCTCGAGCTTTGATCTTTTTGCAGCACCTTCAAATTTTTCTTTCTTTAAGTTGGCTATATATTCTTCTTTTTCAATATTATCAATATCTTGATTAATCCGATTGATTTTAAATTGAAGTTTTGAACATATTTCAGACTGATCATTGGATTGGAGTAATATCTCATTTGTAATTGCCAATAAACCACCGATAAAGGCAGGCCCAGTTATAAAATGTCTACAACGGATACAATTCTGAGTTCCTAAATAACCTTGAGGTGTAGGGGTATAGAATGAACTACTTTTTATTAACTCACCACCATCCTCACATCTTGAAGCTGCAAAAGGGCAAATACCATAATCTCTAAAAATAAAATTACCCACAGGAACCTCATTAGATAAAGCTTGTAGTAACTCCAAGTTATTACCAACTAATTGGTTTTTAACACTTTCAATTTTATTCTGCTCAATTGTTTTTTGAATAGATTCAACTTCAGATTTTAAGGCTATTTTTTCACCTTCTTCTAATCGAGTTCTAATATCATGATTGGAAACTTTGCAATAATAAATCGACATGATCACGGAGCTATGGCCAACGATCTTCATCACGATTTCAATAGGCATACCCATTTCAAGAACATAGGCTGTAATGAGGCTAACACGCATGCTATGAGGTGTATATTTAGACTTATATGCACCTAAAACTGCTCTATTTCCTTCAAGTGTAGCTAAGCAAAGATTTGAGGGCTGTATATTATAAAGAGCAGCCGCTAATCTTGGGGTTAAAGCATTACCGACATTTGCTGGTTCAAAATCATTAAAGCGCCTAAAAAGAAAACAATTCAATCCTTTGGCTTTTCTTTGCACCTCATTTAAATTTGTTCTTTGGCAATCAATCCAAGCACTAGGATATGAGATAGGATTATATTTTTGTTGCCATTTTCGTAACCTAATTAGCCAATATGCTAAATCTTCGGGTATCCACGGAATTGTGTAGCCATGCCCATTGTTATTTGTTTTATTTGTAGTGGTAAAGATACCTGTTTGACCATCAGGCATTCTTTTAATGAATGATTGTTCTTTAGTCAACCCAGAAATTGGGGCATTATTTTTTTGCCAAATTACTTTGTTTTGCTGATCTAAATCTGCAATATACTCATCAGCTTCGCCAGAATCGTTATAGGCGATTTGTCGTCCTCTTAAGGGAACTTTGGTGAGTGTATAAGTATGAATCCAGTCTGTTGGACACCATAAATATGCTTGATTATCAATTACACGGTAAACACAATCTAAATCATGTAAATCTAATTGATCAAAGCTTACTTTTATCCAATCTGCATCGTATTTATGAAGGTGCTCTAAATCTTGAAAGCTTTTTGCATTGGTTGGAATAATCCATTCTTGGGCTTTTTTAACAAAATGATATTGTAAGCATGGTTTTGTTGTTTCAGAGCGGATGGAGCTAGATGATATATTTTGTTGATTAAGTAGAAGGGTGAACGGATTTCGAGCATTATCGACTCGTACTATTTCGCCTGTTTCTTCATCTTCAATCGTTAAATCATTATCAATAATGTAATCTAAGAATTCATTGACATAAACAACGAGTTTCCTTCTCATTGGTTCAGATTCTATATTTTCAAGAATATCTCGAAAGGGTTTTACATCGAATTTTTCCTGTATAAGAAAAGCGTGTGGTGTTTTGCTTTTATCAAATTGTTCAATATAAAGTCGAACGAAACGACAGAGCTGAGTTTCTTTAGTGCCTCCGCCACGGGCTTTAGTCATAAATTCTTTGATCTTAATTGCCCAAGTGACATAGTCAGGAGAAATAAAATCTGGTTTAAATGGTTCTGTTTTACCTAAAAATTTATACCAGTTTTCCCATTCATTTGGATATGCAGTTTGTGGATCAAGTGGAAGACTTAGATCATTTAATTTTAAAATAAAAGCTTTGTATTCTTTAGCATTTTTAAGATTTTTGCTTTCTATCAAATTTTTTAGTTCGACATATGAAATAAAATCAGTTATATCAAAAAAATCTTTATAGCTAATCCATTCGTCATAAATTCTTTCGGGATGAGCAGGTAGCCCATATTCTCTATATTTCTGTTTATAGAGTACTGAGTTTGTAATACCTTCATTTTTACAAAATTTTTTTAAAGAATCTAAGTCAGGAAAAGTCGAAAACTCTTTATTAAATCGTTTACTTTCAATTTGTCTGATTGCTTGAGGTTTAATCATTTAATCGCTCTCAACTTTTCTTGTACTTCTTCAATTGTTGGTTTGATATAAACAAGGCATGAAGTTGGACTTTTATGATGCATAGCTTTTTGAATTTCGACTTGATTTAAACCAGCCTGACGCGCACGAAATCCATATGCATGACGATGACCATGCTCAGTCGTACCAAGAGATTTTTTGCTAATTAGCCCGATGCGCTCTACTGCACGTTTATGCAGGCGTTGAAAGTTTTTTATAGTTTCAGGCTCACCTAAATTATTTGTAAATGCAAAAGGATGTGGATTACTTTTCAGCGGCTCTACACGCTGATATTTGAGATAGTTTGCCCAAATTAATAAGAACTCTTTAGCTTTTTCAGGTGGATTAAATACAATCTCAAAGTAACCTTGTTTAGATGTAAGTAATGGGGACTTCCATCCCGCATATAAACGTTCGGTAAATGAATAGTTATTTCTAGGTTTGAATGATGTTTTGGATAAAAGAAATTCACGTCTATTTTTGAAATGAGGATCTGGAGCTAGACCTAATTCAGGATGATAAACACGAACAAGAGCTTCTTGAGGACGGTTTGGGTTTAATGTGATATCTGAAGTGTAAATATGAAAAATTTCACTTTTCCTAAGCCCACCGTAATTCATCAACATTGTAATCGCTTGCGATTTATAGTCGTATTTTCCATTTTTTTCGAACCCTAAATAAATCAATCTTTCAATTTGATCTTCGGGGAAACGAACTGCATATTCAAAATCAATTAGGTCTTCATTGAACGAACCAACCAAACGAACTTGCTGTTGTGATAAATCTTTTTTAGTTAAATGATTTAGAAAGACATTTGCTTGTTTATGATAATAAGCGCACCAATTTAGACGCTCTTCATAACTTGTAGCTTTGCGAAATGGATTTACACGAATTGTTGAATGTTCATCCTGTAACGTCATAAAATCAGTGTAATGGGTAATATGAAATAATAGATTATTGGTATCTCTGACTGTGCGTGGTCGCCAATAAAGATCAAAAGAATCTGTACGGGTTGTTGGGTCAATTGTGCCTGTGATTAATGCCTCGGTGAAAGCTTTGAGTAATTTAGTAGCATTCTCAATTTGTGGAACTGAATTTATATACTTCAATAAAAGTTTAACTGCATAACAAGATCTTTCTTTCCATGATTCACTTTTTGAATTAAACCAAGCCAAATAGCGCAAATGAGAAATGATGACTCCTTTCTCAGTCAAGAGACAAGGCAAGACCAAGGTGGTTTGAGTAGAACAATCTTTGTAATTTACATAAATTTTTTTAACGTAAGCCATATACTATTTAGTATGAAATATGGGGTTTTTATAATTAAAACTTATCATTATTTGATCAATTGTCAATATAAAATATTAGAAATAGTATGTTTTAAGGTGGGGTTATAATATCAATATAATAAGCAATTATTACGCAAAATTGATCGACGTGTACGCTACTTGGGAAAACGTTTGGAAGAGCTTCGTATTATCGATTACTCACCCGAACAAAAAGGGAAAGTCTATTTTGGGGCATGGGTTGATATTGAAAATGAAGACGGCGAACACAAAACGCTAAGAATCGTGGGGGTAGATGAAATTTATGATCATCATCCGCAACATATCTCAATTGATTCACCTATGGCTCGGGCACTCTTATCCAAGCAAGTGGATGATGAAGTCGAAGTCCTAACCCCGCTAGGAAAAAAATGTTGGTATATCAATTCAATTCGTTATGAAATGGGCGAAAGCACTGAAAGACAGTAAACTGCTCTTATTTTGTTCAATTGGATGTGTTTTTTACAAAATAATTTGCCATTGCTGAATTTTATTTATATGATGGCGGCCATGGAAGCGTGGCAGAGCGGTTTAATGCACCGGTCTTGAAAACCGACGAGGGCGCGAGTCCTCCGTGAGTTCGAATCTCACCGCTTCCGCCATATTCAAAAAACCCTGATGTTTTTAGCATCAGGGTTTTTTTATGTGCGTAAATTGAGGTAATGCAATTAGCCTTGACCTCAATTCAATAAATTTTGATTGAGCTTCTATTTTTCAGCTCGAAGCCAAAATTTTACAATCGCCTAAATTTTGTATGAACGATTCGCCAAGTGTTCAAAATGAGGCAAAATAATTTGCCAATCTGAATTTTTATTTATATGATAGCGGCCATGGAAGCGTGGCAGAGCGGTTTAATGCACCGGTCTTGAAAACCGACGAGGGCGCGAGTCCTCCGTGAGTTCGAATCTCACCGCTTCCGCCATATTCAAAAACCCCAATGTTTTACTTTGGGGTTTTTTTATTGCCTAAATTTTTGAATAGTTTTTTTCTACAGGCGAAGTTGATATACAGCATGAATATGACATGCTATTAATTATTCACAATAAACAGAAAACAAGATTAATCGATTTAGAAAAGGAATTCATCCATGCAAAAACCAGAGCTTATTCATGAACTGGAATGGCAAGCGCGTTGTCAATTGGCGGCACTGTATCGCTTGGTGGCTTATTATAAAATGACCGACTTAATTGATACCCATATCAGCCTGCGTTTAGGTCATGAACCTGAGCATTTTTTGATTAATCGCTATGGTGTGACCTTTGACAAAATGACAGCTTCTGATTTGGTCAAAATTGATCATGAAGGAAAAATTATTGAAACTTATGATGCAGGGAAGATGGTGAATGTCGCCGGCTTTGTAATTCATTCGGCCTTACATCATGCGCGTGCAAATATTAATTGCGTTATTCATACGCATACTGCAGATGGCGTGGCAGTTTCTGCACAGGAACATGGATTATTGCCAATCTCACAACATGCGTTAAAGTTCTATCAGAACATTGCTTATCATGAATATGAGGGTATTGCCTTTTCAACTGAAGAGCGTGAAAGACTGGTACAAGATATGGGGCATTATCGTTGCATGATTTTACGCAATCACGGCTTGCTTGCGACTGGAGATAGTGTGGCACGGGCATTTCATGAAATTTACTTTTTAGAACGGGCTTGTCAAATTCAAGTAAAAGCGTTGTCGAGTGCTACATTGCATTATCCGAGTCCGAAGGTTTGTGAACATACGTTGCAGCAGTTTGAAAATCCGATGGCCGAGCCCATTATTCAAGCGGCTTGGCAGGCGGCCTTGTCTTTAATTGAAGATCAGCACTCAGATTATTGTCGTTAATATAATTTTCTATCATTTAGCTTATAAAAAAATGGCGCTATGCTTTATGTGCAGAAGAATAGTCATGGCATGAGCAACGCGTTATCATGTTCGTAGTGGAATTATGAGATGAACTATGAAAATCGTTGCAGATGAAAATCTGGCATTTACTGAGTATTTTTTTACCGAATTTGGTGAAATAAAGCAAGCGGCAGGTCGAACATTGACCCATGAGGATGTCAAAGAAGCCGATGCATTATTGGTACGATCAGTGACTCAGGTAAATGCAGAATTAATTCAACAGACCGCACTCAAATTTGTCGGTAGTGCTACGATTGGAACAGATCATTTAGATATTAATGCTCTAGAAAAGCAGGGTATTGCTTGGTCAAATGCCGCAGGTTGTAATGCACAAGCGGTTGCTGAATATGTGATTACGGCATTGCTTTACGTTAAACCTGAATTGTTGAATGCAAATGAAAAATTTACCTTGGGCATTGTTGGTTTAGGTAATGTTGGTTCACGTTTAGCCGTCATGGCAGAATTATTCGGTTGGAATGTCATTGGCTATGATCCATTTGTGCAATCTGATCAGGTGAAACAAGTTGAATTTGCAGAACTGTTAAAAAGTGCAGATGCGATTAGTACTCATGTGCCACTGACCAAAGAGGGTGAACATCCAACCTATCATTTAATCAATGCTGCTGCGCTTGCTGCTATGAAGCCAACTGCGATCTTGATTAATTCCGCGCGTGGGCCCGTGGTCGAAGAAGCTGCCTTAATTGCCGATATTCAACAAACTCAGCGTAAAGTGGTCTTAGATGTTTTTGAACATGAGCCAGAGATTTCAGTAGCATTGTTGGATTTAATTTACGTGGTGACACCCCATATTGCAGGCTATAGCTTGGAAGGTAAAGCACGTGGCACACAGATGATCTATGAAGCATTCTGTCAAACTTTCAATCAACCGATAAATAAAGCTTTTGAAAGTCAGTTGCCCGTCTGTGAGCAGTATTTTACTGGTGCTGACTTTAAGACGGTATTACAGCGTTATTTAAAAGATATTTATGATATCGCTCGTGATGATGCCAACTTACGTGCTTGCCTAAAAGACGGCAAGGTGGATCAAAAAGCCTTTGATTATTTACGTAAAACCTATCCTTTACGCCGTGAATGGGCTGCGCATGGAGGCCCAGCAGCATGAGTCAGATGAACTTTCAGCCGAGTTGTGAACTCACTGCACTTCGTGCACGTGCCACGATGTATGCTCAAATTCGCCAGTTTTTTGCTGCACGTGATGTGCTTGAAGTGGAAACACCTGTGCTTTCACAAGCGGGTGTCACCGATGTGCATTTAGCATCGGTACAAGCTCAGCGTCATGTGAATGGTCAAAAGCAAACGCATTATTTGCAAACTTCACCTGAATTTGCCATGAAGCGTCTGTTGGCAAGTGGCAGTGGGCCTATCTACCAAATCTGTAAAGTTTTCCGTGATGATGAACATGGACGTAAACACAATAGTGAATTCACCATGTTGGAATGGTACCGTCCGGGTTTTAGCTTAAAAGACTTGATGTTTGAAGTGACTGACCTATTGAATGAAACTTTGAAACAGCGCTTTGGTGAAATTCGTCCGACTATTTTGAGCTATAAGCATGCCTTTATGGATCGTTTGGATTTGAATCCGTTACAAGCCACTTTACAAGAGCTGAAAGATTGCTGTCGTCGTGTGGGGCTAAGCTTAGATCTGGGTGAAGACCGTTTAGGCTATATCGATTTATTGTTCTCGCATTATGTAGAGCCGAGTCTCGGTTTTGATACGCCAGCATTCCTTACAGATTTTCCACCGGAAATGGCTTCTTTGGCGAAAACCCGTGTGGACGAAGATGGTGAATTGGTTGCAGCACGATTTGAGCTATATATCGAAGGTTTAGAGTTAGCAAATGCTTATGATGAACTGATTGATGCAGACGTTTTACGCCGTCGTTTTGAGGCGGATAATGCAGAGCGCGCTAAACTTGGCTTGCATGTGATGCCGATTGATGAATATTTGCTTGCTGCATTACCGTATATGAGTGAGTGTGCAGGTATAGCCTTAGGCATTGATCGATTGCTAATGGTGGCAACGAATCAGTTAAAACTTGAAAAAGTCATTAGTTTCCCAGCTGATATTTCTTAAAAAATGTCTTGATCGGCTGATGGTAAAATTGGCCGATCAATTTAAATATTTAGTAAAACCCAAACTATAGGCTTCAAACCCTAAATTTTGATAAAAAGCATGTGCGGCATAGCGTTCAGGACGATTACCACTGTTGAGTAAAATACGTTTTAGACCTTGTCGCCGAGCGCTTTGCTCAATGGCTTGCATGAAGCGTCGCCCTAAACCTTGACCGCGATAACTGGCATCAATGACAAAAGCCTGAATCCGAATAAATCCTTCCTCAAACTCCCAACTGTATTGTTGGATAAAACCTGCATAACCAATGACGCGGTCATCAGCCGTCATCACCAAGGTTTGATAATGCTTATCCAAATGAATCAACTGCCAATGCTGTTGGAGTCGCTCTGGTGGTATTTCATAACCCAATTGGAGTGTGAGTTGATGAATGTCGAGGAGATCTTTTGGGAGGTGTAGTGGACGAATTTGGGGATGCATATTGTCAGCTCGATGGTTTGTTTTCCTTAGAGCATAGATGAATGAGCCTTGATGTGAATGCAGATATTTTTCAAAGCTTATCTATATCTGAAAGGGCAAGGTGAAATATTGCAAAAGTTAAAGTTTTAAAAATATAGAAAAGGAAAATATAGAAAAGGTAAATTAAAAAAGCACCCGAAGGTGCTCTAATTATGCTTCAACTGCATATTGACTGGTTTTTAGTTCTGCAATGGCTTGGATACGTCGTTCAATCAGCATTTCACCAATATCCGGCCCTGATACATCAGGTGGAAGATCGGCAGCTTTAATATTGCGAACCACCTGCATGGCATCTAAAACGTATTGAGCTTGCGGATAGGCACGATCCTCTAAACCTAAGCGACCACGTGAATCACATTCACAGGCTTGTACAAAGGCCTCTACGCGTTCAGGACGGCGTAGTACATCCATGCGTTGTAACAGACGCCATAATGTACCCGGTTTTAAACTCAAGGCTTGATGGCATTTTAAATGCTCTTTACATACTGAGATGGCCAATTGCTTGGTATTGGTGGGAACACGCATACGGTCACAGACTTCGGTAACGGGTTTTACACCACGTTCTTCATGCATGATATGGCGCGGTAACTCATCTACTGGAGTAAGTGCTTTGCCTAAGTCGTGTACCAGTACGGCAAAACGAACATCCAGAGAATAATTGGCACGACAGGCTTGCTGTAGCGACATCATGGTGTGAATGCCGCAGTCTATTTCAGGGTGATATTCAGGACGCTGTGGAATACCGTATAACGCATCAATTTCTGGGAACAAGACTTTTAAAGCACCACAGGCTCTTAAGACTCCAAAATATTCATCTGCATGGTCTTCCATTAACGCACGAGACGTTTCCTTCCATACACGTTCAGGTGTAAGGGCTTCAAGTTCGCCAGATTGAGCGAGATCTTGCATCAGCGCAAGTGTTTCTTCAGCCACTTTAAAACCTAAAGCTTTATAACGTGCCGCAAAACGTGCAATCCGCAGAACTCGCAAAGGATCTTCGACGAAGGCATCAGACACATGGCGAAGGATGCGTCGCTCTAAATCTTGTTGACCATGGTAGGGATCATAAATCTGACCTGCATCATCCATAGCAATCGCATTGATCGTGAGGTCACGTCGAATGAGATCTTGTTCGAGTGTGACATTGACGTCGGTATAAAATTCAAAGCCATGATACCCATGTCCAGACTTACGTTCTGTACGGGCTAAGGCATATTCGTCTTTGGTCTCTGGATGAAGAAAAACAGGGAAATCTTTACCCACAGGTTGATAACCTTGAGCAAGTAATTGTTCCGGCGTTGCACCGACAACGACATAATCTTTTTCGTGATAGGGGTGCCCGAGCAAGTGATCTCGAACTGCACCGCCTACTAAATAAACTTGCATGAAAAAACCTCTATTCTTAGAGCAATCATGCTACAGAACAGAGGTTTTCTCAAGTCACAAAGTGTGTTCAGGTCAACTAAATTAGAGTGCTAATTTTTCGTTTTCTTGAATCTCTGCAACAGTCAATGCAGTCATATTCACTAAACGGCGAGTTGTCGCTGTTGGCGTTAAAATATGAACAGGTTTTGCAGCACCCAAAAGAATTGGGCCAATCGTCACGTTACTGCCCGATGTTGATTTCAACAAGTTGAACGAAATGTTCGCTGCATCCAGATTAGGCATAATCAGCAAGTTCGCAGAACCTTTAAAACGTGAGTTCGGGTATGCGAAATGACGAATATTTTCATCCAGTGCGGCATCACCATGCATTTCACCTTCAACTTCAAGTTCAGGTGCAATTTCTGATAAAATATCATAAACCTTACGCATTTTTTGTGCGCTAGGATCATTTTGGTCAGAACCGAAACTTGAGTGAGAAAGCAATGCTACACGTGGCGTAATACCAAAACGGCGTACTTCTTCAGCCGCTAAAATGGTCATTTCAGCAAGTTGTTCAGCTGTTGGGTTACGGTTAATGTAAGTATCGGCAATAAACAAGTTACGATCTTCAAGCATCAATGCATTCAGCGTAAAGAAGTTATTGCGGCCTTCTTTTAGCCCAATCACATTGCTGACGAAGTCTAAGTGAATGTCATAGCTTGAATAAGTACCACATAGCATACCGTCAGCGACACCATGACGAACCAACATTGCCGCAATAAGTGTAGAACGGCGGCGTGCTTCACGCTGAGCGTATTCAGGCGTTACACCTTTACGCTGCATGATGCTGTAATAATCGTCAGCAAACTTATCATAATCAGGGTTTTTCTCTTGATCGACGATAGTGATGTTCACGCCGTCTTCAAGACGTAGGCCTAATTTCTTGATGTTTGCTTCAATGACTGCAGGGCGACCGACAAGGATTGGTTTTGCCAAACCTTCATCAACAGCAATTTGCACCGCGCGAAGTACACGTAAATCTTCACCTTCAGCATATGCAATGCGTTTTGGATCAGTTTTTGCTTGCGCAAAAATTGGTTTCATCATGAATGCAGAGTTATAAACAAACTCAGACAAACGTTGACGATACGCAGAGAAGTCTTGAATTGGACGAGTTGCAACACCTGAATCCATCGCTGCTTGTGCAATTGCAGGTGCAATCTCAAGAATCAAACGTTGATCTAATGGGCGGGGAATGAGGTAATCACGACCAAATGAAGCAGATTTTTCACCATACGATGCAGCATCAGCTTCGACATGTGCCATGCGAGCAATCGCATGTACACAAGCAATCTTCATCTCTTCATTAATTGTTGTAGCACCAACATCGAGTGCACCACGGAAGATATAAGGGAAGCAAAGCGCATTGTTCACTTGGTTTGGATAGTCTGAACGACCAGTTGCCATAATCACGTCTGGACGTGCTTCATGTGCGTGTTCAGGAAGAATTTCAGGGTCTGGGTTAGCAAGGGCAAAGATAATCGGATCTTTCGCCATGACTTTAACCATTTCTTTGGTCAAAATACCTGCTGCAGAAAGACCGAGGAACATGTCCGCACCTTCCATTACATCAGCAAGCTGAGAGCCTTCGATGTCTTGAACGTATGCCTTTTTCGACTCATCCAAGCCTTCACGTTTATTCGTCAATAAACCGCGTGAATCTGCCACAACGATGTTTTCTTTTTTTACGCCAAGTGCGCAAAGTAAGTTCAAACATGAAAGGGCAGCAGCACCTGCGCCAGAAGCGACAATTTTGATTTCTTCAATTTTTTTGCCATTGAGTTGAAGTGCATTCAGTAATGCAGAACCCACAATGATCGATGTACCGTGTTGGTCATCATGGAACACAGGAATATTCATGCGTTCACGAAGTTTTTGCTCGATGTAGAAACACTCTGGGGCCTTGATGTCTTCAAGGTTGATACCACCGAAAGTTGGTTCTAATGCTGCAACGATATCTACGATTTTGTCTGGATCGTTTTCAGCAATTTCAATGTCAAAAACATCAACACCAGCGAATTTTTTGAATAGAACGCCTTTACCTTCCATAACAGGTTTTGACGCTAAAGGACCAATGTTACCTAAGCCTAGTACGGCTGTACCGTTACTGACTACAGCAACAAGATTACCGCGCGCTGTGTAAAGTGCAGCAGTAGATGGGTCGCGTTCAATTTCTAAACAAGGTGCAGCGACACCTGGCGAGTATGCGAGGGCTAAATCGTGTTGGTTGACCAATTGTTTGCTTGGTGTAACGCTGATTTTCCCCGGAGTTGGAAATTCGTGATAATACAAAGCCTGCTGTTTTAAAGATTGATCGTCCATCTGTATCTCGATTGTGTTTTGTTTATCCAATATAAAGCTGCAATGCTTGCTTTATCCGCTTGAATATAACATTAGTTGCACAGTTGGGACAGTCGAAGTCGCGTCTTTTTCAGACAATCTTATAGCTCAGGCATAGTGACTTATATTAAGTAAGTATAAGCAGGCGAAGAGATATTATTTTCAAGGAACACGGTTGCCTCTTCTTGTGGCAGTGGCTTAGAGAAAAAATAGCCTTGAGCAATGTCACATTCTAAGTCTTGTAGATACTGTAACTGCTGTTCAGTTTCAATCCCTTCAGCGACTACCGTCATGCCCATCGCTTTACCCATGGCAATCATGGCACTAACGATGGCCAATTGTTTATTTTCACCAATTTTAGAGATAAAACTGCGATCTATTTTTAAAATATCAATTGGAAAATCAGCCAGATACGATAGAGATGAGTAGCCAGTGCCAAAATCATCAAGTGAAATATTGATTTTACGTTTTTTTATTTCGTTTAATAGTTCACGTACTGAATCTAGATTTTCGACCAAAGAAGATTCTGTAATTTCCAGTTCCAGACTGGCACCATCAATTTGATTGGCATCTATCGCTTCATCTAAATCATTTAATAATTGTCCACGGCGCAGTTGCTGTGCAACAATATTGACGGATACACAAATATTTTGATAACCCAAATTATTCCAAAAGCGAATTTGCTGCGCGGTTTTTTGCAGGACAAAACGCCCGATATCGGAAATTAAACTGGTTTGTTCTGCTAAAGGAATAAATAAGCCCGGTGGTATTAAGCCTTTTTCAGGATGATTCCAGCGCACCAAGGCTTCAAAACCGTAAATATTTTTATCACGGAAATTGATCTTCGGTTGGTAATACACCACCAGCTCATTATTTTGAATGGCTTTACGCAAGTCGCGTTCCAAGAAGATCCCTTGCTCTAATAATGCGGTATTTTCATTGGAATAATAACGTGTAGTATTGCCTCCCAAATTTTTAGCTTCGCTCAGCGCTTGTTCTGCACAGTTATTTAGATAATCTAGCTGACGGCCATGCTCAGGATAGAACGCGACGCCCATCGATAAAGTGATGACATGTTCTTGGCCAAAAATATTAAATGGAATGCTAAAGGCTTTATTGATGCGTTCACAATGCTCTTGCACAGAAGGGCGGATATGTGAAATTTCATACACAATCGCAAAATCATCGCCATTTAAATGCGCAACAAATAATGCTTCGGCATTGGTTAGACGTAAACGCTGTGCGACTTGGCGTAACAGTTCGTCACCACCATTGTTGCTGAGATATTCATTTAATGGACGGAAACGGTCGATGTTTAAACGAATGACGGCCAACTGTTTAATCGAATCTTGCTGTGAAACTAAATATTGATGCAGTTGATAGTTGTAATAAAAACGGTTCGGCAAATCCGTTAAGGTGTCATAATTTTCTAAATAAGATAAACGTTGTTCTTGCAATTTACGTTCGGTCAGGTCTGAGACAATCCCGATATAATGGGTAACGCGGTTTTGATCATCAGTAATCGCATTAATATGCATCCATAGCGTCAGTTCTTTACCTGAAAGAAATTTTTCGTGCAACTCACCATCATATTCACCAATTTTCAGCACTTGTTTAATGATCGAGTAGTGCATACTGCGTTGAATTGATTTGTAATTTGCTGTGATATCAAATAGATGTTTGCCAATAATTTGGTCGTAGTTAAAGCCGGTTAATTGTTCGTAAAACGGATTGACTTCGATATAGCACAGCTCTTCATTTAAAATGAAAATCCCTTCAGCAGCTTGTTCGAGTACGCTGGCTGCAAGTTTTAAACGTTCTTGAGACGTCCGTTCTTGATGGATATCACGACGAATACCGACCATGCGCAAGGGCTTGCGGTTATCTGGATCGCGTTGAATGACTCGCCCAATATCATGTACCCAACTCCATTTTCCTTGACTGTTTTGAATCCGATAGGTGGCCTCATAACGGTCTTTAAATCCACGTAGATGTTGAATCATTGCCGACTTAAAATGAGGGATATCATCAGGATGGATCACATGTTGTAACTGTTGCTGATGCTCTTTCGAATGTCTAAGGGTTTTTTCTTGCTTATAGTTGGTGACAACGATTTTACGATCCTTGATATTCCAATCCCAAGGACGTAAACCTGCAATTTCATGTGCAAGGACTAAATTGGCCTGTTGGTTTTCTAAATCCTTGTTCATTTGCTCAATGTCGAAGGTCCGTTCTTTGACTTTTTGTTCAAGGATTTGGTTACCTAGTTGTAATTGTAATTCGATGTCTCGTGATTTGTTGACTTCATCTTGGAGCTGCTGACACAGTTCATCAGTCCATTTGACTTGTTGCTTGGCACTATCAACCAGTAGGTTGTTTTTTGCATGTAAGGTCGACACACGACGGTGAATCCGATATGACGTCATGGCGCACATTAGAATCACAATGAGCCCAAAATTAATACTCAGGCTAAATAAGTGATTTGAACTATCTAAGAAAAAGAACTGTGCAATCAGATACGGCACGATAGACGGGATAAAGGCTAAACAAAAATAATTGAGTTTTTGCGTTAAATAGGTCAAACCAAAGGTTTGCGTCACGATCAATAGTAAGGCGGAGAGCGTTAAGGCCTGAATCGGTTCAAAGCTTTGATTGGTCGCAGGTAAATAGTAAAAAATTAAAAAGATACCGCTCGCAATCAGTGTGCCGACAGAAAAACACTGAAATTGTAGCCAACGATGCGCAATCATCAGTGAATATTGTTCAGGTTTAAAATAAACGGTGCTAATCAGCCAGCATAAACTGACAAAAACTTCGGTAAAAATAAACCAAATATTGAAATATAAAGATGGTGATTTATAAAAAATTTGATATATCGAAAAAATATATAAGCAAATAATCAGAATACTGACTAAAAAATAGCGGCTATGGCGAATCGTGTTCGCAATTTGAGCAGTATGATTGTACTGCTTGATATATTCATCTTGTTTATACGTCATGAATATAAAAACCCTGCCTTAACCAAATTTAGATCGTTGTATTTGTATTGTTCCTGAGAGTATTTGTTTATTCTTAGTAACAAATCATTTGTTTTTATTGACTCTAGGGTAATTGCGTTACAAATAAAAAGCAATATCAAGGATGCCATCATTGATGCTTTCAGATGAACTATCGAGTAAAAATTAAATAAATTTATAATTTAAAATTGAAAGTGCAACTACAGGTGCAGTTTCTGTGCGAAGGACACGTTCACCGATACACCAGTTCACAAAACCTTTCTCATTTGCGGCGCTGATCTCGGCTTCGCTCAAGCCACCTTCAGGGCCAATCAGTAAGGCAAAGTACGGGTCAGCATCAGCTAATACATCAACTTCATTTTTATTGGGTGCGAGTACCAACTTGGTTGTCGGCAGATCACTTTCCAACCATTTTTCAAGGGAAAGTGGCGCAAGTACTTTAGGGACAATGTTGAGACCACACTGTTCGCAAGCTGCAATAGCAATGCCTTGCCAATGGTCGAGTTTCTTTTGATCACGATCGTACTTCAAACGCATTTCACAACGTTCTGAAGTGAGTAGTTGAATTTCAGAAACACCGAGTTCCACCGCTTTTTGAATCGCATAATCCATGCGGTCGCCTTTGCTCATCACTTGACCCAAGAGCGCTGTAAAATGTGGTGTGCGATTGCTTGGATTGAATTGCAAAACTTGGACGGCAGCTGACTTTTTAGCGACTTCAACCAATTCAACATGGTATTCGCCACCTTGCCCATTGAACAAAGTGGCTGTTTCGCCTACTTGAGCACGTAAAACTTTTACCCAGTGATGAAACACTGTTTCCGTTAATTCAACAGTCGTATCAACAGTTAAATCAGCTTCAATATAAAAACGTGGCATTAAAGTTTTACTCTCAAAAAGGTCGAAATGTCTTATGCAAGACCGAGGTCTTTCACAAGTTGACGTGTAGGGTCAGTGGTATTCATGGTGTAGAAGTGCAGGCTTGGCGCACCACCAGCAATCAGGCGTTCGCAAAGTTTCACAATCACTTCATGACCAAAGGCTTTGATTGACGCTGTGTCGTCGCCATAAGTCGCAAGCTGTTTGCGAATCCAGCGAGGAATTTCTGCACCTGTACCATCAGCAAAACGAATTAAATTGCTTGCATTGGTAATCGGCATAATGCCTGGAGCGACAGGAATGTTCACGCCTTCTTTTTGAATGCGCTCTACAAAGTAGAAATAGGCATCTGGATTAAAGAAGAATTGTGTGAGTGCTGCATTAGCGCCTGCATTGGCTTTATCGCAGAAACGTTTGATGTCGAGATCAAAGCTGTCTGCTTGCGGGTGCATTTCTGGGTATGCTGCAACTTCAATTTTGAAATGATCACCAGTGTGCTCACGAATGAAACGTACCAAGTCCGTTGCATAAGGCAATTCGCCTAAGCCCACTTGACCAGACGGCAAGTCGCCGCGCAGCGCAACAATACGGTCAATACCTTGTGATTTATATAAATCCAGCAATTCAGCAATACGTGCTTTGCTGTCACCAATACAAGACAGGTGAGGGGCAACCGGTGTGCCTTTACCGTTGAAGTCGTTCAATGTAGACAAAGTACGTTCACGGGTAGAACCGCCTGCACCGTATGTTACAGAGAAAAATTCAGGATTTAATAATTGTAGTTCTTGGTGTACAACTTTAAGTTTTTCCGCGCCCGCATCAGTTTTGGTCGGGAAAAACTCAAAGGAAATAGGAATCTGTTTTGACATGTTCAAATCCTTTTTTATAAATACTTTTATTTAAAAAAATCCCCTCATCCTAACCTTCTCCCAGAGGGAGAAGGGACTTCCATTATGAAAGTAATAGTGATTTGGAGTTAACATCAAATTTGCTTTCACAATGAAGAGTTCCCTCTCTTGCGCTGAGCTTCAAAGCAGTGCTTGAAGCACGCTCAGGAGAGGGTTAGGGAGAGGTATTTATAAAACTTAGTATTTATAAGCCTCAGCTTTGAACGGGCCTTCAACTTGAACACCGAGGTAATCCGCTTGTTCTTGAGTCAAAGTCGTTAATACGCCGCCGAAACCAGCAACCATTGCAGCAGCAACTTCTTCGTCTAATTTCTTAGGAATAAGTTCTACGCGGATTGCAGCTTGTTTTTGATCTTCAGGAAGATCAGCAAATTTTTCAGCGAATAGGTGCATTTGACCCAATACTTGGTTGGCAAAAGAACCGTCCATAATACGTGAAGGGTGACCGGTTGCATTACCAAGGTTCACCAAACGGCCTTCTGAAAGAAGAATAAGGTAATCATTTTCATTTTCTGAACGATACACTTGGTGAACTTGTGGCTTAACTTCAACCCACTTATAACCACGTAAGTAGTTTGTGTCGATTTCAGTATCGAAATGACCGATGTTACAAACTACAGCGCCAGCTTTTAATGAATCAAGCATTGCAGCGTCACATACGTGGTAGTTACCAGTTGTTGTTACGATCAAGTCAGTATTTTGAAGAAGATCAAGGTTGATGTCTTCTTTCTTACCCGTTTGAATGCCATTTTTATACGGAGCAACAACTTCGAAACCGTCCATGCATGCTTGCATTGCACAGATAGGGTCAACTTCAGTGACACGTACAATCATGCCTTCTTGACGAAGTGATTGAGCAGAACCTTTACCTACGTCACCATAACCGATTACAAGCGCACGACGACCAGATAAAAGCATATCTGTACCACGTTTGATTGCATCATTTAGAGAGTGACGGCAACCGTATTTGTTGTCGTTTTTAGACTTAGTGACAGAGTCATTTACGTTAATCGCTGGAACTTTTAAAGTACCGTCGCGGTGCATTTCGTAAAGACGTTGAACACCTGTAGTGGTTTCTTCTGTAATACCGTGGATTTTAGCAATCACTTCAGGATATTTTTCGTGAACAAGCGCAGTTAAGTCACCGCCATCATCCAGAATCATGTTGGCATCCCAAGGTGTACCGTTCACATTGATTTGCTGTTCAAGACACCACATGTATTCTTCTTCAGTTTCGCCTTTCCAAGCAAATACAGGAATACCGGCAGCAGCGATTGCAGCAGCAGCGTGGTCTTGAGTGGAGAAGATGTTGCATGAAGTCCAGCGTACTTCTGCGCCCAATTCAACTAGAGTTTCAATTAAAACTGCAGTTTGAATAGTCATGTGGATACAGCCTAGGATTTTCGCGCCAGCAAGCGGTTTAGCCGCTGCATAGCGTTTGCGAAGACCCATTAGGGCTGGCATTTCTGCTTCTGCAAGTTTGATTTCTTTACGGCCGTAGTCAGCTAGTGAAATATCGGCAACTTTATAATCTGTAAATGAAGCATTAACCGCGTTCATCACGATCTCCTTAATAAAAACAATTGATCATTCAGTTCGCGGATGCCGTTGTTGATTGGAACGAGTATCCAACCGAATCGTCGAGCCTAGCGATCTTATATTTAGTGCCTATAAGAAAGTCGCAGCATCCCTCGACTAGGGCAGTATTGTACTTGGAAATAGAGTGAGTTCCAATCAAAAATTGGTTAATATGTAGATGAATAATCTGATAATAAAAAGATAATAACGTACATATCATGAATATATTAAAATTTAATATTTTCCTAGTTTTACTCGTATCTTCACAAGCTGTCTCAGCAAGGCGAGGCGACTTTTCACCACAAGATATTTTTTTTCTGCCTTTAATTTTGATTGGGGTTTTATCCTTATTTAAATTTTCAGGCTTTATTGAAAATTATACGAAAGGCTTAAATTTAACCTTTAGAGTAGTCATAAAAGTAGTGAGTTTTATTATTTTGATTGGCATCATTGCCCTTATAATTATCGGGATAGGGCTAATTTCTGAGTATATTCCTGAAAAATGGTCGATGATATTCTAGTGCAATTATAAATATAAAAATTGGAAGCTAATAATGAAAAAATTAACTGCATTCATATGCTTGTGTTTTTCAGCACTAACATATGCCAACGATTCAACAGGCTATGTGGCAACGGGAGGGGTGCAGTACCTTAAAAATAAAGACATTCAAATGTTCAGTGAAGACCTATTTATTAGTAAAAAAATGATCAAGGTCGATTATCAGTTCAAAAATTTAAGCAATAAAGACGTGACTGAAACCATACTCTTTCCACTGCCAAAAATTGAAAACTTCTTTGAATCTGATTTTGCCAATACAGAAAAGCTGCTCAAAAGTTTTAAAGTTCAAGTGAATGGAAAAACGATTCAGCCTGAAATGCACGTGCGCACTTTTATTCAAAAAAATGAGAAAACAGCCCCGATTGATATGACTGAGAGTTTTAAGCAATGCGGATTTACGGAAAAAGACATGCTGAATCCGTGGAGCAGGCAAGATGTTGAATATAAAACTTTTGAGGCAAAGCTTAGAAACTGTAAAAATGCAGCGCTGCAAAAAGTTTTGCCCAAAGATCCGAGTGAAGTCATTTCATGGTCATCTCAGGTAATTTACAGCTGGAAGCAAACTTTTAAAGCCAATGCGCTCACACGTGTACAGCATCAATATGCACCGCTGGTGGGCGGGTCTGTGGCTTTATATCCTGATGAATATAGGGTCTGTTGACATTTGTTGATTAAAAAAATAGCGAGATAGTAAAATTAAATCGCCAAACCCAATTTTACACTCGCTATGCCTCGAACAATGCTAAATGATCAACACTGGTCCAAGTTACTTGCT
>NZ_VPDJ01000034.1:0-25455 GCF_013417755.1 Acinetobacter sp. YH12231 | reverse complement strand
AAAACCTTCAAAATTCTTGCTGAGCGATATCGCAATCGAGGCAAAAGACTAGCATTAAGATTCAATCTAATTGCTGGAATTTATAACTTGGAGCTGAGTGAAAAATGACTTATGAAAGAAATCTAATAAATTTAATTAACTATACAAAAAAAACCAACTTATCTTAAATATTGATGGTTTAGACAAGCCTCAGCTTTTGAGTGTTTTTGCAACAAAGCAGAACGCTAATAAAAATATTCTAAATAACATTTCACATAAAATTCACTATCAGATACATACTCTTTAATTGAGAGTAAAACGCTGAAATTTATAATTGTAAAAAATTTAGCCGATGCTTTTAAGATAGATTAAGTAAATCGTATCAAATATAAATTTATATAGGTGTATTCTTCAATGGCTATAGAATTTGTTTCAAAATCAAAACTACCTACTGCATTTGGCAATTTTGAAATTATAGCATTTCAAGACCAAAGTACTGGTGAAGAACATATTGCTCTTGCCAAAGGCATGAATACTATTTCTAATCAACCAGTACTTGTTAGAATTCATTCAGAATGCTTAACAGGTGATGCTTTTGCTTCACTGAAATGTGACTGTGGTCCACAATTACATTCAACTATGAAAATGATCAATGATGCAGGTCAAGGTGTGATCTTATACTTACGCCAAGAAGGTCGCGGCATAGGACTAACCAATAAAATTCGAGCTTACGCACTTCAAGATCAAGGACATGATACTCTTGAAGCCAATTTATTATTAAATTTACCAGCAGATGCTCGTAAATATGATATGTGTACCATTATGTTAGATTATTTAAAAATAAAGAATGTAAAACTCATTACAAATAATCCCCTTAAAATTAAATCTTTAACTGATTTAGGAATTAATGTTGTTGAACGTATTCCTTTAAAAGTTGGTTTAAATATCTTTAACAAAGCTTATCTAGAAACAAAGCAAAAACGCATGTCACATCTATATGATAATAGTGATTTTTAAAAGCGATCACTTTTAGAAAAAAATCCACGTATAAAGTTCCATCTCCCTCTCGGGAGAAGACTAAGATAAATACTGTTTTATATTTAATTATGGTTTTAAAGAATACGCAAATACCTATCAAAGGAGCTGGCTTATTATTTATTTTCTCTCAGGATTTGTGAAAAAACTGTGACTTTTTCTAAAGTTGCATTCATTCCCTTATTAAAAAAAGTATCGACAAGCGCTGAGCCAATGATAATAAGATCTACTTTATTGGCTAGTGCTTTAACATGGCTTTCATTTTTGATCCCAAAACCAATTGCAACAGGAATATTAAAAATCGGCTTAATTTCAGTCATCTTTTTCTCAAGATTAGATAGATTGAAGTCTCCTCCTGTTAATCCATTTTCTGCAACATGATATAAAAATCCTGTCGCGCGTGCTGAAATTTGCTCCAACCTTTCAACTGGTGTCGTCGGCGCGGTCATTGCAATTAAATGCATATTTTTTTCATTTAACTGCACCTCAAATTTTTCTCGATATCCATATGGAACATCTAAAATCAATATTCCATCTATAAGGTTTTCTGTTTCGGCGATAAGTTTCTCAAAACCATATTGTATAATCGGATTTAAATAAGTCATGAAAATTATTGGTGTCTGGTCATCATGCAGCCTGATTACTTTTACCAACTCAATGGTCTGTTTCACCGTTTGACCTGCACCTAAAGCCCTAAGATGCGCTGCTTGAATGATTTCCCCATCTGCCACTGGATCAGAAAATGGAATACCCACTTCAATAATGTCAGCCCCAGCTTGACCTAATTGGCTCAACAGACGACAACTTTCTGCGAAATTAGGATCTCCAGCAGTAAAATAACAGACCAGACCACTTCGATTTTCCAGTTTCAATTGCTCTAATTTTTGATCTAGACGGTTCATGCTGTAGCTCCTGCAAGATATTTTTTGACCGTGTTTAAGTCTTTGTCACCTCTGCCGCTTAAATTGACAATAATGATCTGTTCTGGCTGCATTTCTTGAGCAAGTTGAATCGCATACGCAATTGCATGGGAACTCTCAAGCGCAGGAATAATACCCTCCTGTTGGCTTAAAAGCTGAAATGCATTTACAGCTTCTTGATCGGTTATAGCCGTATATCTCACACGTCCTGTTTCAAACAGAATGCCATGCTCAGGGCCGACACCAGGATAATCTAAGCCAGCCGATATAGAATGCCCTTCTAAAATCTGCCCGTCTAAATCTTGTAATAAATAGGTTAAATTGCCATGCAGCACACCAACTTGACCTTTGCAAATAGAGGCGGCATGTTCACCACTATTTGTTCCTTTTCCACCTGCCTCAACGCCAAACATTTTGACATTCAGGTCTTCTAGAAAGGGATGCATCAACCCCAATGCATTTGATCCACCACCAACACAAGCAACCAAAGCATCCGGTAATTTATTTTCTTTGAGCAGTATTTGGTTTCTGGCTTCTAAACCAATAATTTTTTGAAATTCTCTGACCATCGTCGGATATGGGTGAGGGCCTGCGCCAGTACCCAACAGGTAATAGGTTGTATTAACATGACTAATCCAGTCACGTAATGCTTCGTTCATCGCATCTTTTAAAGTCCCACGACCTTTTTGAACACTTCTGACTTCAGCACCGAGTAATTTCATACGTTCAACATTCATTTGTTGCCGCTGAATATCTGTTTCTCCCATAAAAATGGTACATTTCATCTTAAACAGCGCGCAAACCGTTGCTGTTGCAACACCATGTTGCCCAGCACCCGTTTCTGCAATGATTCTGGTTTTACCCATAAATTTGGCTAATAAGATTTGCCCTACACAATTATTAATCTTATGCGCACCCGTATGGTTCAAATCTTCTCGCTTGAAATATATTCGAGCGCCGCTTGCATAAGCTGTTAGGTTTTTTGCAAAAAAAAGAGGACTCGGACGACCAACAAAGTCCGTTAAAATCTGCTGATATTCAGCCCAAAATTCCGGTTTGTGCCGAACAGTATTAAAGGCTTGCTCTAATTCTTGAAGTGCTGGCATTAAGCTCTCTGGCATGTAACATCCGCCAAATTTACCAAAAAATCCCAAGTCATCAGGACCATTACCTGTATAAGGGGTTGTCATCTCATATCTCTTTTACTATCAAAACTCGTTCGATCTTAAAATATTTTCATTTTTATGATAATTGATATATTTTGAGCTTATGGTGTTAGAAAATTTTACAACATGAAACGTAGAACATTACCTCCTCTTAATGCTTTAAAAGCTTTCGAAGCTGTGGCTAGAAATAAAAGTTTCAGCTTAGCTGCGGAAGAATTATGTGTAACCCATAGCGCGATTAGCCATCAAATAAAGCAGTTAGAAGAATGGTTGGATAAAAAATTGTTTATTCGGCATTCCTCTACCATTTCTCTGACAACGGATGCAGAAGAATTATCTAGAATTTGTACGCATCTTTTTAATCGTTTAGAACAATGCGTCTTTGAGTTAACTAATAAGACATCTGAAGTAGAAGTGGTAATAGGCGCTTCTCATAGTTTTATGGCAAATTGGCTGATTCCCCGATTAGAAAAGCTCGAAGTCATCTATCCCAATATCCATATCAAATTAATGACATGTAACGACTTAAAATTGTTAGAAAAAGAGAAAATTGACATATTTATCAATAGCATCAGTGAAAATCATACAGTTCCCAACTTTTTGAATAAATATCTGTTATTTCCCGATAACATGGGGCCTGTTTATAATCGTGAAATAAATCCCCTTCATACAAAAAATGATCTTTTAAATTATCCATTACTTCATACCCGCTCAAATAAAAGTGCATGGCATACATGGTTTAATCAGTCCAAGATTTACTTTTCCCCAAAAGCGAATGATCGTTATTTTGATAGTCTCAATTTAATGATAGAGGCGGCTGTTTCAGGCTTAGGAATTGCGATAGCACCTCAAATTCTAGTAGAAAAAGAAATATTAAATGGAAGGGTCATTGCCCCTTTTGGTTTTATCTATTGTGACTATAATTTTTATGCCATAGTCAGAAAAAATAATGAGAATCCTGATGTCATGAATATCATTGATTGGTTAATAGCTGAGAAAAAAAGGGAAAGTGAAATTTAATCTTTGATCACCAAAATTCTATTCAATGTACTGTCTTTAGTATCTATCTTCACATTCTGTTCACTTTAGCCTCTCTAAAGTGGGGAGATAAACTGTGAAGATGGACAGTGAATATGAATCAAGTCAAAACGTTAATGGCAATTGCTTTATCCTTACCAGTGCTTTTCCTGTCAGGATGTAAAAGTGTTCCTCGTTATTCCTCTGATTATGCAAATGCCAGAGCGAGTATTCAAGGAATACCCTTAGATGATGCAAAAGCACTAGAAATCGGTACCCGCTTCACTTCGGCATTTAATACCTTGGGCACACCTAAATTCGTTGAAAATGCTGGAGCACTGTATGCAGATCAGCTTTTTATTAACGATACCCTGTCGCAATTTTCATCGCGTAAAAAACTGCTTGAACATTTTCAAGGTATGAACCAGCGAGTGAGTAATGTAACTGTCAGTCTATTAAATACTTCATATCATCAAGACTCAGCCTATGTGCATTGGCATATGGTTTATGATTTTAAAATGTTCGGCAAGACACGAACAATGGATTCATTTGGAATCAGTGAAATAAAGGTCAACCCAAACCATCAGATTATTTTCCAGCAAGATTTCTGGGACCCGGCGAATGGTCTGTACCGTTCACTACCTTATGTCGGAGGGGCCTATTCATGGCTACTGCCTTTCAAAAAATAGCCATCAGTACCACGTTACTGATGGGATGTAGCTTCAGTCCATGGGCGCAGGCGCAAAGCTTGAATCAATGTGGCAATGGCCCGCTGATGGTGGGCCAAAAACAGGTCGGTATGGCCAGTTATTTTGCCCAAAACTGTAGTCAGTCCTGGAAAGAACAGAATATCCAGATGGATTTTTCCTATACTCAAAATATTCCTGAATGGGCATTTAAGCGTGCAGCTACACATCTGCTCAAGCGTAATGTCAAAGACCCCAACATCCAGGCCATTTTCAATCCGATCAGCGATTTGTATCGTCCGGTCAGATCAGGTGATCTCTACCGCTTGAAATACAGCCATGCCACGCAAACCCTAAGTTTATCCCTCAACCGGAAAAATTTAGGGCAGCTGCAGCATCCGCTGGCCCAGCAATATTTTAATATATGGCTTGGTCCCCAGCCATTTAGTGCTAAATTAAAACAGCAATTATTAAATTAGTATCCGCGACTATGTCCAAACATTTTATCCTCATGGTTGAAGACCATTATGAACTGGCCTCTACCCTATGCGAGTTTCTTGAAGAACATGGCTTTGTGGTCGATCACGCCCGCAATCTGAGTGCTGCTAGACAATTACTGAAACAGCAACGCTACCATATCTTGCTACTAGACATTAATTTGCCTGATGGTTCTGGTTATGAATTGTGCGAGTGGTTACGCAATGAAGAGGGGTTGGACTTACCTGTCTTGATGCTTACCGCTCGGGATACCTTGGATGACAAACTTAAAGGCTTCAATTCCGGCACGGATGATTATCTGGTCAAGCCCTTTGACTTTAACGAGCTAGTGGTTCGGGTCAAGGCCCTGATCAAACGTTCCCTGGGTGAAGTATCTAGCAGTCGTCTGCAAATTCATGACCTAATTTTGGACCCAGCAACACAACAGCTAACTCGAGCTGGGCAGAACATTGAATTGCCTCCGATTCAGTTTAAACTTTTGAAGCTACTAATGCGACATTCTCCTAAAGTACTGACCAAACAGGAAATTATGATGCAGCTTTGGGGTGACGAAGAGCCAGAAAGTGATGCTCTGCGCAGTCATATCTATAATTTACGAAAAATGGTCGATAAACCCTTTGAACAAAAGCTGATTCACACCATATCTGGGATTGGTTTAAAGATTGCTTTCGAAGATGAAGCCTAATTTAGGTACACAACAACAATCAGTCCAGTGGTCATTGCTAGATCAACATTCTGATGAGTGTCAAGATAATATTGCCTGTCAAACAGCTCCACACGCCAACCTAGCTGTTTGCATAGCTTTTGCACCAATTGCAATCCAATACCATGCCCTTTGATTTCCAGTTGTAGCTGCTGACCAGACAGTTCCTGAACTTTAGAATTGTTAGGTAAAGGCATGCCGACTCCATTGTCAGCAATCAGTACTTTATTTTTTTCCATAATCACATCAATTTCTGTGCCCTGTGAATAGTTCAGCGCATTGCGCAGAATATTGCCAAACACCATTTTGGTCATGGATGGATAAAGTTTACGCGGCTGTTCATCGAGGTCTTTTTGCAGGTCTATCTGCATGCCTTTGTTATGACTGACACTCTCCAGATCCTGCACAAGATTGTCCAGACATTCTGAAAGCATGGTCGGTTCAGCAGTTAAAGTGTTGGTGGTATTGCGGGCAATTGCCAGCAAGGTATCGACCAGCAGCTGCATGTCTTCAATGGTGTTATGCAGGCGGGTAAAGGACTTGTTGTCGCCATAGCGTGCCTGACACAGCTGCACATTGCCTTTTAAAATGGTCAGTGGCGTGCGCAGCTCATGGCTGACATCTCCGGTAAATTCACGCTCACGCTGAATAAATTCGCTTAATACCTGATGATATTTTTCCAGCGCCTGCTTGAGGTATTCAGCTTCCAGATTAGAGTCGGTGCGGATGTCCTGAAAAGGCGAAGCCTGATTTTTCTGATGTTCCCAGTCGATATATTCCAGCGCATTGGCCAGACGGGTAATCGGGGAAAAATAGCGCCGGGCCCGACGGTTCCACCACCACAGCACACTATATAGCACAAACAGGCTGACCATCAGCGGTGCCAGACCAAACAGCCACACCAGCTTGTTGACGTTGCTTTCGCCAAAGACCAACAGGACATGCTGTCCGTCTTTTTCACCATACACAGTCATGCGCTCCTTGCCATCGACAAAATGCCGATTCACTCCTTGCTCAAGCTGCATGTGTCGAAACTGGAGCGGTGGGACATCGTTCCAGCGGTAACCATACAGGTTTTTGGTGTCGGGCAGTTCAGCAGCCGGATTACGTTCCAGCCGCTGCCAGTAGTGTGACATTTCCTGTTCCAGTGCAGTTCTGAGCAAGGAACCCTTGATTACCCAGGCACTACAGGCAATCCCAATCACCACAGACAAGGCAATGAATCCGATTTGCAGCCAGTAATAGCGGTTAAACACCTCACCCAGAGGATGATCGTGTTTGTCCCTGAACAGCTTTAACATTGGTGCATTCCCCGCTACCCCATCCGATTCGCCATTCAATTATACGGTTTTCTTTTTAAACAGAAAGTGACCGATCACCCACTCGCGTCCATGCTCATAACCGAACAGCTCGGCACAGGCCATAAAGAAAATCCGCCAGCGTTGCCACCAGATTGCGGCATCCGCGCCATAAGTTTGTTCAAATAAGGGCTTTAGCTCGGCCTGTTTAGCATCCATATTTTCTAGCCAAGCATTTGCGGTACGTTCATACTGCGTGCCCGCCCATTGCCAGTGCTGTTCTAGCTGTAAATGCTGCTGAAAATGTAGGAAAGTTGAGGCTGCTGGCATCAAACCACCACTAAAGAAATATTGCGACATCCAGTCAAACTCATTTTTGACTTCAAAAGGATAATGCAAGAAACGATGACAGAAAATATGACACCACAATAAGCCATTTGGTTTGAGCCAAATACTGATATTTTCAAATAGTTTTTGATAGTTACGCACGTGCTCAAACATCTCCACTGACACCACACGATCAAAAGAGGCAGGTTCAAGTTGCAACACATTGACATCACAAGTGATCACCGTCAGGTTATCCAGTTTTTTTAAACGGGCTTGTTCCTGAATATACTCGCGCTGCGTTGAAGAATTTGACACGACTGTAATACGGGCCCTTGGATAACGCTCGGCCATATATAGACTTAAAGAACCCCAACCGCAGCCAATTTCCAAAATATCCTGCCCGTCTTTCAGTTGTGCTCGCTGGCAATAGCATGCAAGAGCAGCTTCTTCGGCTTGGTCTAGCGTTGTATCGGCATGTTCAAAGAGACTCGCGCTATATTTCAAACGCTTACCGAGTACTGCCTGAAAAAATGCGGTCGGCAGTTCATAATGCTGTTCATTGGCTTTGTCTGTCTCAATGGCAATTTCGCTGTTTTTCAGCATGGTCAGCACATCCATATAGCGCTGCGCTGCCAATGCGGGGTTAAACCGACCTTCTTGTGCCAAACGTTTTTTGCTTAAAGTACGAATGCCTGCACGAATCACTGGGTCTGGCACCTTGCCATTTTCGATCAGTTCTAAGGTTTTTTTAATCATAAAGTCCATGTATTTACCTACTCTTTGGGTGGCCACGGAATAAACATTGAAGTTCGTCGTTGATAGTCTTTATAGTTGTCGCCACGGTGGGCGAGCGCCTGTTTTTCACTAAAGGGAATACCTGTAAAGTAGTACAAGAATAGCCACATCAGCAGTGGATATATCCATAATTCATAGCATCCTGCTGCCAAACCGAGCACTGGATAGGCAAACCAATGCAGCCATTCAAAAAAATAATTCGGATGGCGCGAATATTTCCACAAGCCCTGATCCATGGTTTTACCTTGATTCTGTGGATCTAGCTTAAAACGGTAAAGTTGCTGATCGGCAGTGCTTTCACCTATCAAAGCCAAGAGCATGATCATACCCGCCCCAATCACAGTGACCAAAGTCCAGTCATTCCATTGCTCGGTCGAGATACTTAACAACTTCAGCATTGGGTAGGAAAACAGTAGCGCCAAACCTGCCTGAAATATAAAAAACACCAGAAAACCAAGATGCTGATAATCCCCCATCGCTCGGCGCATGTTGGCATAACGCGTGTCTTCTTGGGTTTCATTGGCATAGCGCCGTAACAGATGCCAAGTCAGCCGTGAAAACCAGATCCCACTCGCCAGTCCCAGAAATAACCGAACCAACAGTGGTGCACTGTGAATCGCCCAAGCGGCAATAATCATGTTTAGGGCAATACTGAAACTCCAAGCGACATCGACTAGCCCTGCTCTGCGGTTATAGGTCACCAACACCCAGCTACAGAGCATGATGAAGACATTCAGCATCAGTAAATTCAGCAGCATTTCGTCCCTCCTGTTTTATCTTGGCTTAGTAGGCACTGGCTTCGAACAGCAGATGTACATCACTGATCACGCCTTCGCGGAAGCCACCTTCGCAATAACACAGATAAAAATCCCACATGCGGATAAAACGCTCATCAAAGCCGAGTTGCAGGACCTGATCATGCTGCTGCAAGAAACGCTGACGCCAGTGGTGCAAGGTCTGGGCATAGCTCTGGCCGATATCTTCCAGATGTTTGAGACGCAGTTTTTGTTCGGAAGCGGTCTGGGTCATGACACTGATACAGGGAATAAAACTGCCTGGGAAAATATAGCGCTTGATATAGTCCACGGTATTCAGGGCTTTGGCATAGCGTGCATCTTCAATGGTGATGGCCTGAATCAGGGCCAGACCATTCGGTTTCAGCAGCTCACGGCATTTCTGGAAATAGGTGGATAAATATTGCTCACCCACTGCTTCAATCATTTCAATCGACACCAGCTTGTCGTATTTGCCTTCCAGTAAACGGTAATCTTTCAGCTGCACAGTCACACGATGTGACAGTCCGGCTGCAGCGACCCGGGCCACGGCTTCATCATACTGTGCTCTGGAAATGGTGATGGTGGTGACTTTGCAGCCATACTGCTGCGCGGCATAAATGGCAAAACCGCCCCAGCCGCTGCCAATTTCGACCAAATGATCCATCGGTTTGAGTTGCAGTTTCTGGCAGATCAGCTCTTTTTTATAATCCGAAGCCTGTTCCAGGCTCATGCCCGGCTCTTTAAACACCGCACTGGAATACATCATGCTGTAATCCAGGAACAGCTTGAAAAAGTCATTACTCAGGTCATAATGCTCGGCAATATTTTTGCGGCTGCCATCAATCGAATTCTTGCGCGATTTATACCAGACCTTTAACAGTAACTGGCTGGCTTTGGCCACTGCATTCTGATTCATCAGATCCAGCACATCGCGGTTACGTGCCAAAATGCGGATCACATTGACCAGATCTTCACTGCTCCAGTAACCGCGGATAAAACCCTCTGCTGCACCGAGCACACCATTACGGAACAACAGTTCCATCAGACGGGCATCATACACCTGAATCACAGCCTCAAGATCGCTGTTTTCCCCGACCGACCCGTTCCAGACGCCTTTAAAAATCAGCTGACCATGCCGTAATTTCAGCAAATGCCGTAATACTACCGGCAGTGTGCTTTGCTCTCCCATGAATAGTGTTTTCATTGCAATGTGTTTCCTTTTTCTTTTTTAGGATGCCGGTAAAACGGAATTTTCTTTTTCCATAAACGAAAGGCATGCAAATAAATTCCGCTGATCATCCTGAAGGGTTCAAGAACTTTCAGCACAGCATAGCGATGCTGCTGTGAAGGAACCGTGATGGCCTGCAGGGAAAATTGCATCGTGGCATCGAATTGCAGCACGCCCTGCTCAAACAGCTGCATATGAATCACGTTCTGCTGATCGGAGAAGCTGAAGCGCCAGCGGTAATCCAGTGCCATCGGCATGAACGGCGATACATGGAAAGCCTTTTTAAAATCAAACTGGTGGCTCTGGTACGGAGCATGTTCAGCTGTATTGTTCCGGCATTCGTGGATATAGACCTGACGTTCATTCCACGGTGTGTTGGTGATTTCGCTGAGGACAAAGAGCAGTTGATCGGTGGCACCAAAGACCAGATAAAACACCACGGAATTAAAGCGAAAGCCGAGTGTGCGCGGCAAAGCCAGCACCCGGATGGAAGCGGCATGCGATAACAGATAGTTTTCCCGCTTGATCAGCAGGCGTGCGACCTTCTGCCGAATCGAACCACATTCCATGGTCAGAAAGTCACGCTCATCCAGGGTCAGGAAATTCCAGCGGCTAGAGGACCACAGCCAGGATTTTCGGGTAAAGGTCGAGAGTTGATCCGGATCAAACCATAAATAGGTCAGCTGGGTCTCAAAAGCATGGGCTTTGGGCAAATAACGGCGATGCCGAATTTCGGCAGCGGCGATCGCCAGTGGATAGATCTGCATCATGTGCTCCTAGGCCACCTGCTCAGTCTGCTGCAATAGCTGATCGACCACCCAGGCTGCGCTGCGCGCCCCATCTTCGTGGAAGCCCCAACCCCAATAGGCGCCGCAGTATGAAGTCCGGTTCTGGGCATTAACCTCGCTCCAGCGTTGTTGTGCTTCAATCGCCGGGGCATCAAACACCGGATGGCGGTAATACCGCTCTACCCAGACTTTTTTCGGATTCAGGGCAAAATTAGGATTCAGGGTGGCAAAGACCTGGGTTTTGCATTTCAGGTTCTGCAGCTGGTTCATCCAGTAACTGAAACCATAATGAATGCCGCTGTGCTGGAATGGGGTATGTTCAGCAGCCTGACTCGGCGTCACATGCACATGCCAGCTGGCCCACTGGCGTCTGGATTTGGGCATGATGCGGGTATCGGAATGCACCACCATACGGTTATCCTGATAGCGGAACTTACCGAGTACATCCAGTTCCTGCGCAGAAGGGTCTTTCAGTAATTTCAGACTATCATCAGCATGGCTGGCAAACACGACCCAGTCAAAACGTTCGGTGCCCTGTGCTGTTTCAACTAGTACATCATTGGCACTGCGGGATACATGCAGAACACCCATCTTGCGGAAGGTAATATTCGCCTGGGACTGAATCGCACGAACGTAGCGAGCTGATCCCCCCTTGACCGTAAGCCATAACGGCCGGTCTTTTAATTGCAACATGCGATGGTGCTGGAAAAAGCTCACCACAAATTTATAGGGAATCTGTCCGGCTTGCTCCACCGGGCAGGACCACAGCGCTCCACACATCGGATAGAGATGTTCCTGACGGAAGGCTTCAGAATAACCATGCTGATTCAGATATTCATCAATACTGAGCTGTGCATCAACCTGCTCCACATCCAGATCTTTATTGGCGGCATAGAAGCGGAACAGATCCGACAACATCGCGCGAAAATCAGCCTTTAAAAAGTTTTGCGGTCTAAACAGCAGCGAGAATTTTTTCGATGGATTGTACTGCAAGCCCGTGACCTGATTGTTCACCGAAAAGCCCATGTCACTGCTTTGCGATTGAATCCCGAGTTCTTTCAGCATGGCGCAGAACAGTGGATAGTTGTGCTCGTTAAACACAATAAAGCCACTGTCTACTGCGACCTGTTCGCCGTCTATATTCAGCTGATGGGTATCGGTATGGCCTCCAAAGTAATTATTCTTTTCAAAGACCGTGACTTCATGCACTTTGCTGAGTTTCCAGGCGGCATACAGACCGGAAATACCTGAACCAATAATCGCAATTTTCATGGTGATTCCTTCGATTGAATCGTGTGAGTGCCTGCCGTAGCGGCTTTTTTCTGTTTCCGAGCCTGGGCAATTTTACTGGCTTCATAGACCCGTGCCGGAATCGGCTTGAGTCCCCAGACCAGCCCGAACAAAGACATGAGTTTCAGCAGGTAATAGGTCACATCAATCTGCCACCAGTAAAAACCCTGCCGGGTACTGCCGGCATAATAATGGTGATTGTTGTGCCAGCCTTCGCCTAAGGTAATGATGGATAAGAATAAGTTGTTGCGACTGTGATCTTCAGTGTCAAAATCCCGGCTGCCATAATGATGCGCCAGTGAGTTAATACACAAAGTGGCATGGAGCAGTAACACAGTGGAGACCACAAATCCCCAGACCAGCAATTGCAGGCCGGAAGTGCCGAGTTGAGGTAAAGCCGTGGCCAGCCACTCCCCTAGCGCATAAATCCCGCCCGCGGTCAGCAGCACCACAATTAAACTGAAACGGTCCAGCCAGATCAGTTCCGGATATTTCAGCCAATCTCTAATGAGTTCTTTACGCGTGGCAAAGTTATATTCGTTTAAAAACCAGCCAACGTGGCTGTACCAAAAACCATGCGTGGAGGAATGCGGGTCTTGCAAGGTATCGGTATAGCGATGGTGATAACGGTGGTGCGCCGCCCACCAGAGCGGGCCACGCTGCGCACTCATGGTACCCATCAACACAAACAGGAACTGTACTAAACGCGAAGTCTGAAAAGTTTTATGTGACAGATAACGATGAAAAAAAGCGGTGATGGAAAACATGCGGATGAGGTAGAACGCCAGCATAAAGCCCAGCGCAAACCATGACACTCCCACCCAGAACACGGCGAGACAGGCTAGATGTAATAGAATAAAGGGTAAAATCCTCAGCCACTGAATCTTGCTGTTTTCAGCCGTCAGTGTTTCGGGCGCTGTGGGTGTAGACCAGCTGTCTATCCATCGCATCAGACTTTTCAACATGGACTCATCCTATTTTCAAGCGATTGTCTTTATTCTATTTGATGAGTGTAATCAGTCAGATATGAATTTTATGTGAAATGAAATAAAAAAAGCCGAACTGTGTAGAGAGAGTGGTCAGTTCGGCAAAAGGTTAACAGATTAATGCGACAATTTGATCAGTTTTGTGATGTCATAACCATAATATTTTGCTGTCTCCAGATAAGACTTATAGATGGCTTCATCCAGTTGCGGTTCACGCGATAAAATCCACAGGTATTTGGTACTCGGTCCACCGACCAGTGCCACTTTATATTCCGGATCCACGCGTAATACCCAGTAATGCCCTTTGGTAAACGGAATCCATCTTAAACCTGGCGGCAAAAAGCTGACCTTTAGTTTGCTGTTGCCCTGATTTTGCGGATAGGCCACCCCTTCAGAGCTGATCATTTCACCATTTTCAATCCGGCAGCTATTTAATACGCCCATAGTCTGATCGGCATTGACAATGTAGTGTGCCGAGATATTCGATACGCATTTACGCTGAAAATACATCGGTAAATGCGCAATTTCATACCATTTACCAGCATACTTCTGGATATCAACCTGATTGACTGCCCGAGGGGTAACCGTTTCAGCTTGAGCTGTAAAGCTTAAGCAGATGATGGCTAACGCTGTAACTGCAAAAACTGACTTTAATAGCATCTTCATTTTTAAGCCTTATTTGATTTCCAAGATTAAGATAACCCAAGTCGATGTGAACAAAATGTGAAGATTAAATGCAGGACGAATGTAGGCAAAATTTCAATTTTATAGCCTGAAAAAATAGGTAAAATCATTTTTATTGGATCCCATTTTTAAGCGGTAAATTAGTTTTTTCTGTTTGAATGTATCAGTGCTGTCAATAGACTTGTTAAAAAAAGTCAACCAGATCAACAGACTCTTTCCAGATTCAGATGTCTTTTATAAGATAATTAAATATACATATAAAAAAACTTGATTAAATTTATTTTTAATGTATAGTGATCCTAACTAGAAAAAAGTCTTGTTTCATTCAATCTCTGTTAAGTATCGTCGTTTTATTCATAATCCTTCGTTTTTTTAGATTTTAAGTCTCATTCATTATTATTTTCCAAGTTATCAGCAGTCAATAAAATGGCTAAAATTATTAAAAAATCAGTAGGATTTATTATGTCAAACTCAAATATTGTTAAAGGTACGGTTAAGTGGTTCAATGAAACTAAAGGTTTTGGTTTTATTCAACAAGAATCAGGTCCAGATGTTTTTGCGCACTTCAGTGAAATTGCCAACTCAGGTTTTAAAACCTTATTCGAAGGCCAACAGGTTGAATTTAGTATTGCTCAAGGTCAAAAAGGACCGAATGCGGTCAATATTGTTGCTATATAAGCACTAAAATACGAGTTGAAAAAGCACTACTCAGTGCTTTTTTAATTTTAAAGAAAAAAGTTGTTGTTCCATATTGGAAAAAATCATAAAAACAGGATATAAATTGTTAAAAGTTAATGAATTAATTGCAAAATCTAAAAATGGTGCTGAAATTATCGTTTCTTTAATTCCCTTAAATAAAATGCAGAATACACGTCAAGGTTTTAAAGAAATTGAAGTGGGTAAAAGAGTTCTGCTGGAATCTGGAATTGAGGTAGATTTAAATTTAGATGGTCGTACATTTTATATGTCTTTAAATAAATTATTTAAGATAAATCAAAAAGTTATTTAAAAAAATACTATATTGCTTAATTAATTGAATAGTCGCTCTGCCATAATCTTGTTAAAGGTGAACTAATGTTTAAACAAAATCTAAATGTGAAAGACCAATTTGGTATCAAATATTCTATTCAGGCCACGGTTGAGCGCCATTTTAGTGCTAGCCAGTCTTACTCCCATATCAAATATATAACCGTGGATGGTGAAGATATTCGGCCCAGTTTTGAAATGTTTTTCCAAAGTACTTCAAGCGGAAAAATTTTCAAAATTATTTAAGTCGATGAACTACTCACAGCTAAAACAAAGATGATAATATAAAAATATTTATATATTATCGCTTTATATTATTTATAACTCATATAATAATTTTAAATTTCTAGTGGCTTAACTCGCCCTTAAAAGAGCGAGAATGCGCACTATATTTTGTTCAAAATTTCAAAGCCACTCTTTGCTGTCATCTGCCACAGGCATTCCATGCATCACATGCTGAATCATTGCATAAGCGATACTACCTTTAAACGGAATCTCTGGTAACTGATTAAACTTAAAAAATTGTGCATCGCTGAGTTCATCTTCCTGAATCTGAATCTCACCCGAGTGATACTCTGCCCTAAAAGCCATCATCAGGTTGCTAGGAAACGGCCAGGGCTGGCTAGCCAGATATTGAATATTCTTGATCTGCAGCCCAACTTCTTCCAGCGTCTCACGGCGTACTGCCTCCTCCAAGGTTTCGCCCACTTCAACAAATCCTGCAATTAGGCTATACATCTGGGTTTTATTGCGGGCATTTTTTGCCAACAGAATTTCATCTTCGCCGCGGGTGATGATAGTAATCACACAAGGATTTACCCGCGGATACTGGTTATAGCCACAGGATGGACAGACCATGGCATACTGGCTGGCGTGCTGCTGGGTGGCGTGAGCGCACTTACTGCAAAAGCGGTGATTACGGCGCCATTCTAGCAACTGTACCGCACGGCTGGCCTCTTCAAACTGTGGCCTGCTCCAGACCTGTACCAGTTGCCGGATCGGGACCAGTTGATAACCTTCGGGTACTGATTCATTTTCTTTTAGATCCCGTGCAATGACTTGGCCATTTTCCGACAGATCCAGGTCGTGCTGCAGTTTTTCTACCTGCGGCAACTGAAAATGTTCATCCACCAGTAATTGCTGCTGTCTAAAAATATATGCTTTTGAATGCATGCTCATGACATCCACTGATTAAAAAAAATCCCATACATAGGAGTGTATGGGACAAAACTAAGGAAGCTTACATGGAGTAACTTCTAAGCAGATACTAGGTGCAAGCTGCCTGAATTACAACCATAATAATTTGTATCTTTTTGATTAAAATCACATAATTTTCACACCACCTATGCATTAAGGAATGATGCAATGTGAATTTCATCAATGGGCTGTAGCATTACAGAGATGGACAGTCTTTTATTGCAGCAATCATGATTCCTGTGCAATGCCAGCTGGTCATCTGGTCGAGTTGAATTGATTCAACATGCGCGTTGATCTTTATTTTCACAAAAAATTGAACTGTTCGGCTTTACACTGCGCTCTCTTTCACTGGTTCTGAGATAGGTATGCGTTTCGGTTTAATTCTGGGTGACCAGCTTCATCATCAGCTTGCTACGCTCAAAGCGCTGGACCGTACCCAGGATGTGATCCTGATGGCCGAAGTGGTTGAGGAAGCCACGTATGTCGCGCATCATCCGCAGAAAATTGCCCTGATTTTTAGCGCCATGCGTCATTTTGCCAAAGAGCTCAAGGCCGAGGGCTGGCGTGTACGTTATCATGCTTTTCAGTCCGGAAGTCCGATTCGCAGCCTGCTAGATTTTGTGCAGGGACAGCAACAACTGTTCCCTGTCACAGAACTAGTCATGACCCAATGCGGAGAATACCGCTTGCAGCAGCAGATTCAACAGCACTGGAGCCCACGGCTACAACTGCCCGTACAGTGCCTGAATGACGACCGTTTTTTCTGTAGTCTGGAGCAGTTCCGCCACTTTGCCAGTCGCTACCAGACGTTGCGCATGGAATATTTTTACCGGGAAATGCGTAAACAGACCGGTTATTTGATGCAGAGACAGCAGCCGCTTGGACAACAGTGGAACTATGACAGCGCCAATCGCAAGGCATGGTCAGGCACTCCACCATTGCCTCCAACACTTCATTTTGAACGCGATCAGATTGATCTGGATGTAATGCAAATGGTTGAGCGCGAGTTTCCGCTTCACGCTGGCAGCCTTGACAACTTCCGCTGGGCCACCACACGTAGCAATGCTCTGCTTGCACTGGAGCATTTCATTACCCACAGTTTGCCGCATTTTGGAGATTATCAGGATGCCATGGTTCAGGGTGCAGACATGCTGTTTCACAGCCTGCTCTCGCCTTATCTAAACTGTGGCTTGCTGCTGCCGCGAGAAGTCTGTGATGCCGCAGAAACGGCCTACTATGCCGGTCATGCACCACTGAATGCAGTGGAAGGTTTTATCAGGCAAATCCTCGGCTGGCGCGAATATGTCCGCGGAATTTACTGGCTGTACATGCCGGAGTATGCCAGCCGCAATGCGCTGCAGTACTCAACCCCGTTGCCACAATTTTACTGGACTGGCCGCACTCAGATGAACTGCATGGCTGAGTGTTTCCGTAATACTTTTCAGCATGCGTATGCACATCATATTCAGCGTTTGATGGTGACTGGAAATTTTGCCCTGTTAACGGGTGTAGACCCGCAGCAGATCAGTGAGTGGTATCTGGCAGTATATGCCGACGCCTATGAATGGGTAGAACTACCGAACACCTTGGGCATGGTAATGCATGCCGATGGTGGCTTAATGGCCAGCAAGCCCTATGGGGCTTCGGGCAATTATATCCATAAGATGTCGGATTACTGCAAGCACTGTAGCTACAATGTCAAAACCCGTACCGAACCGGACAGCTGTCCTTTCAACAGCCTGTACTGGTATTTCATGATCCGGCATGAAGCGACATTCCGTACTCATCCACGTATGTGCATGATCTATCGACAGCTGGACAAGCTTAAAGATCGGCCTCAGATTATCAGCCATGCCCAGCAACTTCTTAGCCGGATTGATGAGTTATAAACCATGAAAAAACAGCATTTTCCTGAAAAAATCTGTATGCACTGTTTGCGTCCTTTTACTTGGCGCAAAAAATGGCAACGCTGCTGGGAGGAAGTCAGATACTGTTCTGAACGATGTAAACGTGAGTCCAGACAGCGGTCAAAATCAAACGCTTAGAAACGCTTGTATTGCCGTGAACAATAGGCCCGTATCACGTCGGGTGAACGCAGTTGCAGATGTTTGGTTTTTCGGCCGGTGACGCGTCCACGCCACATTTTAAAACTCGATGCTTTCATATTTTGCCGCATCAAGCGGATCACCGCCGCTTCATTTAAACCATACTCACATAAAATAGCTTCAAAAGGAGTTCTATCTTCCCAAGCCATTTCTATAATTCTGGATAAGTCCTCTTCAGAAAATTGATTCATACCATTCTCGTTTTTAATCATCACGAAGCGTCAATAAGCTTTATCGACTTTAATCTGACTAAAAGAATAACAATAAAATCATGAATTTTTTGTGATTTTTCTCTAGTTTACGGACTCAGCACGAATAAAAGGGCTAGTTAAACTAGCCCTGTTAAGTCTTAGTTACCTCTATAAGTCGAATATCCATAAGGACTTAAAAGTAGAGGAATATGATAATGGCTGACACTTCCATCTACCTTAAAAATTACAGGAACTTCAGGAAAGAAAGTATCTTGCTTATTTTTTTTAAACCAGTCCTCAGTTTTAAAAGTAACTTTATAAATACCGGCTTCAAGCTTCTGATTTTCAGGAAACAATCCAGTAATACGGCCATTAGGACCAGTATATTGCTGATTTAACTTCACCCATTTATTCCCAGTACTTTTTTCGAGTACCACTTCGACTTGAGCTGAGGGTAGACCATTTTCTAGATTCAACACATGCACACTTAAAGGGTTAGTTTGTGCGAAAGTCATTGAGGTCAACAATAGTGTTGAAAGTGGCAATAATTTTTTAAACATGATGAATTCCTTAAGGATTGAAAATAGACTTAACAGCTGTTTCAGCGCAGTAATGGTCATTTTTTGCACCCCCTGCTCCGGCAACGCCAATGGCACCGACCACCTGATTTTCATAACTCACAGGTAGGCCGCCACCCAACAGCAGTAGATTAGATAAGGTGGTTAAATTTTTTGCATCCTTGTTTTCATTGGCATTTTGACTTAACAACATAGTCGCCGTTTTGGTCGATAAGGCGGTATAGGCTTTCTTTTCAGCTGCGCCCAAATTATGCGGTCCGACAGTTTCATGCCTGTTTGCCATTAACGTATTTCCGCCCCGATCCACCACCACCACAGCGATATTGTGCTGTATTTTTTGACACGCAGTCACCGCAGCATCCGTAAGAGTTCGTGCTGACTGAGAATCAAGTGAATAAACTTGATTGAATTGAACGGATTGTGCAAAAGTACTGCTACTCATCAGCATTACTGTTGCAATAAGCCCTTTGAGTTTGTTCATCATGATTGCCCTGAATTAAGTTTTAAAAATCTTATACAACCTGAATGATTTGAAGGATGACAATCACATTACAAAGTTGTCATCTTTAAAATGAGTCTGAACAAAATGTGTATTCTAATTATCGAAGATGAAGCGAAGATCGCCTCATATCTGGTTAAAGGGTTAAATGAATCTGGCTATGAGGCGCAATGCGTCCATTCAGGACTAGAAGGTTTGGAAAAGTTAAAGATGCATGCATATAGCCTAGTCATATTAGATGTAATGTTGCCCGATATTGATGGCTGGGCAGTCCTGAAAGTCTTGCGACAATTTTCCCAAATTCCGGTCATTTTTCTTACAGCAAAAGATCAGGTGATTGATCGGGTCAAAGGTTTGGAACTGGGCGCCGATGATTATCTGGCCAAGCCTTTTTCTTATATTGAATTACTGGCCCGAATTAAAAGTCTACTTAGGCGCCAGCAGTATGCACAGGAAAACCAATTAGAAATTGCCAATCTGAAATTGGATTTGATCCATCATAAAGTCTGGCGTAACGAGCAGTCGATAGAACTCAGTAGAAAAGAATTCAACCTTTTGCGCTTTCTGCTGCGCCATCCGAATGAAATTATTACGCGCAGGCAAATAGCTTCTGAAGTCTGGCAGATCAATTTTGATACCGATACCAATTTTATTGATGTAGCGGTAAGGCGTTTACGTAGTAAAATTGATGAGGGACATGATATAAAGTTAATTCATACTGTTCGCGGTTTGGGCTATAAAATTTCGGCAGAGAAATAATGTTGAAACCGATTCGTTCGCTAGAACTCCGATTAACACTCTTGGTTACAGGGTGTGCTGCAATGGTCTTGTGCGGTGTAGCATTTATGACCTATCTGGGTATCAACCAGATTTTAATTGCTCAGCAAGATAGGGCTTTGATTGAGCGAATTGAGCGACTGGAAATATTACTACAAGACAGTAGCAATATTGAACAGATTATCGCTCGCCCGAAGCTGTATCAAAACATGTTGGGAAATCAGGATAATTTGTTTTTATTGATTCAGGGTGATCAGGCGCTGATCAGCATTAATCCTCTTGGCATTCCTCTACCTGAATTTACCCATCAGCCCCAAATTCAATTCCAAGATTTATCGGCGCATGCTTATCCCACCCGCATTGCCTGGAAAACTATTCAAATTAATCGCCAGCCGTATCTGTTAATTGCAGGCAAACAGTGGTCTGAACGTTTAGGCATCATTGCACCTTTTCAAAAGAGCCTTGTCATTTATGTTTTCACAGGTATCTTGGCGATTTTCATCCTTTGTGCTATTGCTAGCCATCTGGGATTAAAAGTATTAAGAACCCTGCGAGAACAAACCCATGCGATAAATATTCAGCAACTTGAACAGCGACTCAATCTGCCCTATCCCCCTCAAGAGATTGCACAACTAGCCTCCGATATCAATGCCATGCTCGACCGTATTGAGCTGGGATATAGCCAGCTGAATCGTTTTTCAGAAGACATTGCGCATGAATTTAGAACACCATTGAATAATTTAATAGGACAAACCGAAATTTTACTCATGAGTGAACGCAGTCCCGTACAATATCAGGAAGTGCTGATTTCCAACCTAGAGGACTATCAACGCTTAAAAAGAATGATTGACAGCATGTTATTTCTGGCACGTGCAGATGCGCAGAAGGTTTGCTTAAACAGACAAAAAATCCAACTTCAATCCTTTATAGAAAATATCTTCAGCATTTTTGAGTATCAAGCCGAAGAACAACACTGCAATTTTGTTTTAAAGCTTGAGGCAACTGAGCTATTGGCAGATCCAGAACAGTTACAACAAGCTCTGTATAATCTGCTCTCCAATGCCCTGATTCATGGCGGCAAGCGCCGGACTATTTATGTGCATAGCTATCGAAAGATCATCAACAAACTGCCTATGATTGCGCTATCGGTCGTGACCAGTGGTTTAGAAATTGCCCCGGAACATTTGCCGCATATCTTTGAGCGATTTTATCAATGCAGTTCCAGTAGACAAAGTTATCATCAAACAGGTGGTTTGGGACTATCCATTGTGGCATCTATTATGACGCTTCATCAAGGGATGTATCAGGCGATTAATAGCGCAGAAGGTATATGCTTTGAACTGCTTTTCCCAGATACGTGATTCACATTCACACTGAGCTTATATCATTTTTTGGAATCACTCTGAATTCTCCCATCCACCAAATTAATGGTTCGATCACAGGTTGCCGATAATCTAGGATCATGAGTCACCAATAATACTGCACAGCCATGTTCGCGATGAACTTTACGAAATAATTCAAACATTTCCGCAGCAGTTTGAGTATCAAGATTACCTGTCGGTTCATCGGCCAACAATAGTGCAGGCTGAGTAATCAGTGCACGTGCAATCGCTATGCGTTGCTGTTGCCCTCCAGAAAGCTCATTGGGTTTACGGTCAGCGAACTTATCTAACCCTACAGCGGCCAATAATTCATGGGCATATTGCAACGCAGATTGATCTGGCTTACCTTGCTTCAGCATTAATGGCATAAGCACATTATTTAAGGCAGTAAAGGCCTGTATAAGATGATGAAATTGAAACACAAAACCTATACTGTTGCCACGTAATGCTGTCCGAGCCATATCATCCATACGACTTGTTGCCTGACCCAACAAGTACAACTCACCACAGCTAGGCTGATCTAATAAGCCAAGAATATTCAGTAAAGTACTTTTGCCTGAACCAGAAGGACCAATTAATGCAGCAAAGTCATTCCGTTGAATACACAGATCAATCCCATGTAATACCTCCACTTCATTAGGTTGCCCAACATTATAGGACTTTCGCAATGCTTCTAAACGTAGTACTTCCTCAGATGAATCAGACATGACGAATTGCCTCCACAGGATCGAGTGCAGCAGCCCGACGGGATGGTATTGCAGCAGCCAAAACTCCCGTTAAAGTCGCCAAGAATAATGCTGACAAGATAAGCTTGATTGAAATCGAAATATAAAACAAGCCGGGACCAAACTGATTAAATCCCCAAATTAGACAATAACTGACAACACTACCAAGCATCGAACCAAGCAGACCAAAAATTGCTCCCTGAAATAAGAAAACTCTTAAAATTTGCGTTTGTGTAGCCCCAGTTGCACGTAAAATACCGATTTCCCGAGTCCGTTGCACCACACTCACCGACATCACACTGGCAATTCCAAAAGCGACTGAAATCCCTACAAAAACAATAATCATGTTGGTCGAAAGACTTTGAGCGGTAATCGCATTCATTAATTGAGCATTGGTTTCAATCCAGCTTTCTGCTTTTAATCCAGCCAGGCGTCCAACTTGTGAGGCAATTTGCTCCGCCTGAAAAATATCTTGGATCGTCAGATCAATCACTGTGACCCCACCAGGCAAATTAAGTAAAGATTGCGCCTGTTTCAAATCCAGATAGACATAGCGCGCATCCAATTCACGCACGCCCAGTTCAAATATTCCAGAGATATTCACCACTGCATTTTTCTGTTGCCCAGTATCTAATCTTAATTTGCTCCCGACTTGCACACCCAAATCTTTGGCTAATTGACGCCCAATTAATACATTATCCGCACTGACCCGTAATTCACCACTCACCATATATTGCTTTAACGGAATAATCTGTTGATAACGTTCAAGGTTGATACCAACCAATGCAACAGATTGAATTGCATCTCCGCGCTGTACAAATGCAGGACCAGAGACCACAGGAGAAACCGCAGTCAACACCGGTAAATGATCTAAAGTCCCAGTAATCTGCTGCCAATTATTAATAGAACGTAAGCGTTGTGCACGCTGATCTTCTAGTAACAACTGAAGTGTTCCTGCTGCTGGTGGCACAATATGATTCACCTCATCTGGTGAGAGCAAACGAATATGCGCTTGTGTCCCTAAAGTCCTTTCTACAATATTCGATTGTAAACCCTGAATTAAGGCGCTAATGAACACAATGACCGCTACCCCCACCGCGACGCCAATGGTAATCATCATCGACTGTGTGCGACCCTCTCGCAAAAAACTGATTGCGATGGTCCACTCGGTCCAAAGTCGCCTAAAAAAGTTTTTCAATCGAATTTCACCGGTAATTCATTTTTGCTATTTTTCTGATCCGTTTGACTCTGGAAAACACGTTTAGTTTTCTCTATTCGGACACGAGTTCCATCTTTAAGCACTGATTCTGCATCGGTAAGGACGTGATCACCTTCTTTCACTCCAGCTACAACTTCAGACATAACCAAACCACGTAAACCCAGTGTGATAAGATGACGTTGAATTTTTCTATCTCTTACTAAAATAACCATAGCCTTGTTGCCACTTATACTGCTTAAAGCATCATTTGGAATGACCAAGGTTCGCTCGCGCTTGTTGGTTTCAACATTTACCGATACCGTCATGTCTTGACGCAGAAAACCTGGGACTGGATCAACTGTTAATCGGACGTCTACTGTGCCACGTTGAGCATCAATACTTGGAGCAATAAAATTAATATGGGCAGGAAAAGATTGATTTGGATAGGCATCTGCAATCACTGCGGCTTTTTGTTGTAAAGCCAGCAGTGGTAAATTTCGTTCATCAAATGGCACTCGTATTTCAGTCGCACCATCCAGTGCAATAGTGAAGAGAGTCTGACTCGGTTGTACCAGATCCCCTGGCTCAACATTACGCGTTAAAATAATACCTGAAACTTCTGCACGAATTTTGGTCTTGGCAAGTTGCGCTTGTAGTGCAGCGAGTCGTTCGCGTAATTTTGTCTCTTCAACTTTATTTGGGGCAAGTGAAGCAACTTTTAATCGAGCTGATTCCAAATTATTACGGGCGAGTCTTTCTGCCTCTATCGATTTCTCCCTTTCCTCTGCTGATAATATTCCTGATTCGGTATTTCGTCTGCGTAACGCCTCTCTTTGAGCCTGTTCTAATTGTACTTTGGCATTCGCTAAATCAACTTCTGCTTGCGGGCGTCTAGTGGTTTCGAGTTCTTTTAATTCAGCTTCTGCCTGCCGCACTTGCGCTGAAATTTCATCAGATTTCAGTACTAAAAGAATATCCCCTCGAGAGACCCGATCTCCCTCTTGAACCAATCGCTCAAGAACAACCCCTGTAATTTCACTACCAATCTGAGTCCGAGATACTTTCTCTACCCGTCCTGAAGCGACAACTGTTTGAATCAATGGACTAGATACGACTTCATAACTAGGCAGCAATGGTCCTTGCCACCAGCGATATGTAGCAAAACTGACGAGCAAAACCAGTAGTATAATCATGATCCAAGGCTTATAGCGAATAACAAGCAATTCCATTCTCCAAGCCAGATTAAAGAAAAGTTTTTGAATCGAATAATTAATGTCTAGTTAAATATATATGAAAATTTAGTTACAACACACCAAATTAAAAAAGCACACCATTTTTATTAAATTAATTTCTCTTACTGTTATAATTTTTTCATAATATTGATTAAACAAACAAACAAACAAACAAACAAACAAACAAACAAACAAACAAAAATAAACCTATATTTTCATATATTTCAAAATCTTATATGAAAGGCTTTGTTGCACAAAGATTTGAAATGCAAAGCGCCCCTAATTGATCCAAATTTAAGGCGTAACTTGGGTAAGTGGGCGACCTAATTCCGTAAATCTGTTAAGGACTGCTACACGTGCATGGATCTC
>NZ_VPDJ01000033.1:0-27055 GCF_013417755.1 Acinetobacter sp. YH12231 | reverse complement strand
TGAAAACCTTCAAAATTCTTGCTGAGCGATATCGCAATCGAGGCAAAAGACTAGCATTAAGATTCAATCTAATTGCTGGAATTTATAACTTGGAGCTGAGTGAAAAATGACTTATGAAAGAAATCTAGTAATTATTAAAAAACCAGTATTTAAACCATCTACTCTTTTTATAGGCAAAAAAAACCTCCCATTTGGGAGGTTTTTTTAACTCAATTAACGATTGTTGTTTTCGTCGTCTTGAGCATCTTCAAATTTAGTTTCGCCATCAAAACCAGCATTTTGACCGCCGAAGCCACTTTGACCGCCGAAGCCACCTTGACCACCGAAGCCACCTTGACCACCGAAGCCACCTTGACCACCAAAGCCACTTTGACCACCGAAGCCACCTTGACCACCGAAGCCACCTTGACCACCGAAGCCACCTTGACCACCGAAGCCACCTTGTTGGCCGCCGAAGCCGCCTTGTTGACCACCGAAGCCAGCAGCGCCTTGAGCACCAGCAGGAGCACCAGCAGGACGTGGGTTACGTGCTGGAACAACAGTTGAAATAGCGTGTTTGTAAACCATTTGGCTTACAGTATTTTTTAATAAAACAACGTATTGGTCGAAAGATTCAATATGACCTTGCAATTTAATACCGTTTACAAGGAAGATCGACACTGGAATACGTTCTTTACGGAGAGAATTTAAGAACGGATCTTGTAAAGTTTGACCTTTAGACATGTTATAACTCCAAAAAATAATAAAAATCAGCGCAAAAGCTACCTTTACTTTTCAATTAAAAATTATCAAAAAGGTAGTCTGTAAATTTTGCTTTATCCGTAGCACTTTCGCAAGTCTTCTTGAGCCTGCTGCGCAGTTAAATATGTAGTAAATTTATGCGTTTCTTGCAAAGATCTTAACCAAGTATATTGACGTTTTGCAAGTTGTCGTGTTGCAAAAAGTGCCTTATCCTCCATTTCACGCTGTTTTTCGCTACTTTGATCACTATTTTTCAAAAAATCTAAAGCTTGACGATATCCAACTGAGCGCATAGAGGGTAAATTTTCATCTAAATCGTATTTTTCAATGAGAGCTTTCACTTCATTTAAAAATCCAATTTCCCACATTATTTTTAGACGTCGAGCTATACGCTCATGTAATTCTAATCGGTCGGGCAATAATGCGTAATTATGAAAATTGTATCGGTATGGTACGTTTTTAGGTTGCTCAGCTTGTAACTGAGTAATGGGTTTACCGGTTAACTTAAAAACTTCGAGCGCACGGATAATTCGTTGCTTATCACTCGGTTTAAATTTTTCACCTGCCAATGGGTCTACATTGCACAATTCTGCATATACAGCATCCCAACCTTGCGACTCAGCTTTGGCTTCAATTTCAGCACGTACGGCATAGTCTGCACTTGGTAAATTTGAAGACAACCCTTCCAATAAAGCCTTGTAATACAACATTGTACCACCGACTAATATCGGTGTTTTACCTCGTGCATGCATATCATCAATCAGCACACACGCATCTTCCACAAAGTTCGCTGCCGAATACACTTCTAGCGGACTGATAATATCAATCAAATGATGTGGATATTTCTCCAACTCAGCTTTACTCGGCTTGGCCGTACCAATATCCATATCCTGAAAAACCAAAGCAGAATCGACAGAAATTAATTCGAATCCACCTTGCTCGTATAATTCACATGCCAAGGCGGTTTTACCGCTTGCAGTTGGTCCCATTAAGTTGATGACCGGCAATTGATTTGACATGTAAAACTACTCTCCCCGAGCAAAAAGTTTATCTAGCTGTGCCAATGGAAACGCACGCCACGTCGGACGTCCATGGTTACATTGGCTGGCAAATTCAGTTTGTTCCATCTGACGCAGTAATGCATTCATTTCAGATAGACTTAAAATACGGTGTGCGCGTACAGCGCCGTGACAGGCCATGCCTGCCAATATTTGATCGCGCTTTTGTAGTAACCCTGCAACCTGATCACTTGGGTCTAAATCATTTAATAAATCTGGGATCAACGCATCAAAGTCTGCTTTATGCAAAATGGCAGGAACACCTCGGACAATAACTTGCTCATCGCCATATTGATCTATTTCTAAACCTAGGCGTGCCAATTGTTCTTTGAGCTCATCGACGCGCATCGCTTGCATCCTACTGATGCTCACGACTTTAGGAATCAGCAATTGCTGCGATGTCCAAAACTCAGGTTTATCCCAAGCCGTTTTCATTTGTTGCAAAACAATGCGCTCATGTGCCGCATGCATATCAACAATGATTAAACCTTCGGTGTTTTGGGCCAAAATATAAATACCATGCAATTGCGCAATGGCAATCCCCAAAGGATGCTCATCGACTTTCTGCTGAATATGTTCAGCCAATGCGGTATCCGGATCATTTAACGACTCAGTTTGACGTAAAGGCGCCAAATAACTTTGCAATGCATTATTGAGCTGTCTGGAACCCGCTAAATTTGACTGATATCCAGCACTATTGTTCGACGCATTTGAATATTGCTGTGTATAAGCTTCCTGCCCTGTTGGCGCATGATTAGAAGCATATTGCACTGTTGCAGGTGAACTAAAGTCAGTGAGTCCGCCTGAGATCTCTGGACTGACAAAATTTGAGCCTTGCTCTGCAACTGGCTGAGATTGATGTAATGAAAATTGTTCCTGATGACGCGGCTGCGGAATAATATTTTCATGTGCCTGCCCGTCGAGTTTCATTGCAGATGACAATTCGGCTGTCGCGGTTTGAAATTGCGCTAAAGTCGATTTGGCAAAATGGCGCACAAACTCATGTACTTCACGTTGATTTAGAAAACGTATTTCATGCTTGGTTGGATGCACATTCACATCGATATTTTCTGGATCAACTTCCATAAATAACAAATAAGCCGCATGTTGATGTCCATGCAAAATACCGTCATAGGCCATGCGAAGTGCATGTGAAACTGTCTTGTCTTTTACGATACGTCCATTCACATAGACATATTGCATATCGGCTTGCGCACGTGCATCTGAAGGATGACCTAACCACCCACTGAGACGCATATTGACGCTATCAGCATCCATCCAGTACGCATTTTCAGTAAATTGACGGCCTAATAATTGTTGCACCCGCTGAAAACGCAGCGCACCACTATCTGCAATAGGCAAGTTCAGCTTAATGCTATTGTTATGCTCAAGGACAAAACGTATATCAAAATGGGTCAGTGCTAAACGACGGACAATTTCTTCGATATGTCCAAACTCAGTCCCCGGTTTTTTGAGGAACTTACGCCGTGCAGGTACATTAAAAAATAAATCTTGCACACGGATGGTGGTGCCTTGCGTCGCTGCCACAGGCTGAATTTCTTGCGAATCAAATGCGGTGCCATTTACTTCGACCTGATAGCCTACACCGTCATCATTTTGGCTACTGGTCAGTGTCAAACGAGACACCGCAGCGATCGAAGCCAAGGCTTCCCCACGAAAGCCCAAACTGACAATGGCATGTAAATCTTCAGCAGTTTGGATTTTACTGGTGGCATGGCGCATGACCGCCAAAGGTAAATCTTCAGGGTGGATGCCCCGACCATTGTCTATAATTTCAATCAGTGTACTGCCGCCTTGTTCAATACGAACAATCAGCTCAGTCGCCCCTGCATCAATGGCATTTTCCAGTAATTCTTTGACCACAGAAGCGGGACGTTCAATCACTTCCCCTGCGGCAATTTGGTTGGCTAAGGCAGGATCAAGCGTTCGAATGCGGCGGGCACTGATTTCATTCAGCATGGTTAAATTTTTGCTCCAAAGCGTTTTGCAAAGTTTCTGAAGAAGAGCTTAAAGTCGCTGTACGGGTGGTTTCATCCGCAGACTTTTCAATATTAATAATTAAATCAGCCGCAGGGATTTCGTCGCCCCCTTTTGATGGCCATTCAAATAAAAATAGGGCGTTCTGCGTTTCTAAATAATCACGGATGCCCATGAGTTCAAGCTCATAGGGGTCGTTGAGACGATATAAATCAAAATGAAAAATATCTTGTCCTTGAATATTGTAAGGTTCAACCAATGTATAGGTTGGACTTTTTACCGCACCTTGATGACCCAAGTGTTGTAAAAAATAACGTGTTAACGTGGTCTTTCCTGCACCCAAGTCACCAATTAAATACGCTACACCCGTCGTAAAATGCGTCGCCAGTACGGTAGCTAAGTTTTGGGTATCGACTTCACTATTAAGTTCCAGACTGAATGAATACTGCATATTACTCACAACATGTACATAAGAATTAAATATGATAGCATCGCACTGGCTAAAATGGATATGTTCACACTATAGATTGAGCATTTTTCATGATGTGTTCTCTGCTTTATTTGCTCAGTTTTTAGATCTTTCTTCATGCACAGTTTTGAATTTACTCCCCCAATGATCAATGGTGTCAGTGCCAGCAAAGTCTTCCTTGACGGTCAACACACACAAGCCTCTACCGTCTATGCATATTTGTGTGAGCAATTTCCTCATATCCTAGCAGCAGAGTGGCAACAACGATTTAAAGATGGATTGGTCTATGCCGCAAATGGTGACGTTTTAACGATAGACAGTCCTTTTGAAGCAAATCGTCATGTTTATTATTATCGATTCTTAGCGCATGAAATCCATGTTCCCTTCGAGCATCAGATTTTATTTGAAAATGATCATTTCATCGTGGTCGATAAACCGCATTTTCTCACCATGAGTCCAACCGGTCAGTATGTACAAGAAACCTTGTTGGTTCGACTCAAAAAGCAAACGCAGCTTGAACAGCTAACGCCGATTCATCGTTTAGATCGTGAAACTGCCGGCCTAGTTCTCTTCTCCAAATGTGTCGAAAGCCGTGGGCTATATCAACAGATGTTTGCCACTCGAAACGTTCAAAAAACCTATCATGCCATTGCAGCTTATCGAGATGAATTAAATTTCCCAATCACAACTCGCTATCGCATGGAAAAAGGTCAACCTTTTTATACAATGCAAATAGTAGATGGTGAACCTAACAGCGAAACCTTCATTCAGCTGATCCAGCAGCATGGAAACCGCGCTAAGTATGAATTAAAGCCACATACCGGCAAGCAGCACCAACTCCGTGTGCATTTAAATGCTTTGGGCATTCCAATTCAAAACGACCCCTTTTATCCAGTAGTGCAACATAAGGCAGAGGATGATTTCAGCCAACCTTTACAACTACTTGCGAAACATCTTGAGTTTATCGATCCTGTGACAGAGCAGGCTTTTCAATTCAGTTCTGCCTATGAATTGACACTGTAAATCGATTGTCATTACATTAAATTGATAAAATACTGCCGAACATTCTTGAATTTATGATAGTTTTGATTAGAATAAATGCGAAAAGTTAAGTATTTTAAAGCTTTCTAAGAATATGAGAAAAACTGAAGTCTACCAAATCCGCCTCGATTCACAGGAAAAGAAACAGGCCTTTGCCGTGTTTAAACAATTAGGCATTACACCTGCACAGGCTGTACGTCTATTCTTTAAACAAGTTGTTTTAACCAAATCAATCCCCTTCTCTATTGAAAACCAAAATATCAATATTGAACAATTGATTAAGTTACGCAAATTAAAACAACAAGAAGCCCAAGCCATTTCAACCACTGAAATTAGCCCTGCGGAATTAGAAATTTTAAATAATGATCCATTATTAGATGATGATCATCTCGACTTGTTTGAAGAGCTCAATGCAATTTTGGGTGAAGGTGACAAAACTTAACACTGTCGCATTTATAAACAATTTATAAATCAACCAATTTCGAAAATTCGATATGCTTCATGCAAGACTGATAAAAATAGCATGGAGTATAGAAAAAAATGATCGTTCGACGCGCAACAGAAGCAGACCTTCATCCACTTGCTGTTTTATTTGATGAATATCGCCAATTTTATGGCACCTCTTCTAATCTTGATATCTCATATAAATTTCTAAGACAACGTTTTGAAAATAATGAAAGCGTAATTTTTATTTGCTTAAAAGATGATGTGATTACTGGGTTTATCTTACTGTATTTGGGCTTTTCATCTGTGGCTTGTTCAACCTACTATATTTTAGATGATGTCTATGTCAGCCCTGTATATCGTCGTCAGGGTTCAGCCAAACAATTGATCGATACCGCGGTTCTCTTTGCTCAACATGAAGGTGCGCTTCGAATCAGCCTCGAAACTCAAAAAAATAACTATCACTCACATCAGCTCTATGAATCGATGGGCTTCATTAAAGATGATGAATTTCAAACTTATCATTACTTTATTCGCTAATGCCTTGCTCGGCATTAAAAACATCATCAACGCATATTAGAAACGCATCTTTAAATAATTAGCAGACATATTTATGGGCTTTAATACCGCACATTCATCCTTCAAATGATGACGTATCAAAGCCCTGTACCTATTACTGTGAATTTAGATTTTCACGAAATTTCGATTGTTCAATTTGCGCTGCATTCAAATAGATCCATTCACCCTCAGCAATATCTTCAAGCTTTAATTGTCCTATTTGAGCACGATGTAATGTTTCAACTTTATTGCCGACAGCCGCCAACATCCGCTTCACTTGATGATATACCCCTTGATGGACAGTCATTTGCAATTGATGTGAAGCCAATAGCTGTACATCGGTTGCAGCGAAAATGCCTTTTTCGTTTCGAAGCTCCACGCCTTGTTCTAATTGTTGTATTTGCTCAGGTGTCACAGGATCTGCGGTATGCATCGAATACACTTTGGCAACATGCTTTTTAGGGTGTGTAAGCGCTTGTAGATATTGACCATCATCCGTGAGCAGCAACAGTCCAGTGGTGTCTTGATCCAGTCGCCCGACGCATTGCAGACCACGATTTAACAGCACATCATCAAATAATTCAAAAACACTAAAATGATGGGTTGCCTGATGCGAACATTCATAACCTTGAGGTTTATTTAACGCGATATAAACATGCTCACGATAGGTATAGTCCTGTCCATGCACACTGTAAGTTAAATCATTCAAGTCCAGCTTTTGCTTTGGATTATCTACAATCTCACCGTGTATTTCGACCGCACCATTTTTAATCAACTGTTGGCAATATTTACGCGAACCAAAACCTTGTGATTGCAGCATTTTTTCCAAAAACATAGAACAACCTAATAAACACCATATATTGCTATTTTATACTGAACCACGAGCCAACTTGCAGGAAAAATAGCGGAAATAATCTTGAACGCCAGTTTTTAATGTTTCTGCGCTACACTATTGATTATTTATTGAAGTTTCTCACGAATATCCTATGTCTCAGTTGGATTTAAATCTGATCGTGTTATTGGTGTTATTGGCTTGTGGCATCTTTAGCCACAATACAGCGATCACCATAGCAGCAGGTGTCTTGATTATTTTCCGCATCACGCCTTTAAGTGAATTTTTCCCCTATCTGCAACAATATGGCTTAAACATTGGCATTATTATTTTAACCATTGGCGTACTCACGCCGATCGCTAGCGGAAAAATACCCGGTGATTCGATTTTAAAATCCTTTTTAAGTTGGAAATCCCTCGTCGCAATCGCCATTGGCATCTTTGTCGCATGGCTAGGCGGACGTGGTGTCAAACTGATGTCCAATCAGCCAGATGTGGTTGCCGGACTATTGATTGGGACAGTCGCAGGTGTTGCCATGCTGCGTGGTGTACCTGTCGGCCCACTCATTGCAGCAGGCATCTTGTCGCTACTGATTGGGATTAAACAATAAGGCCGTTGCTGACATAGCGGTTTAACAAAATTTTAATTTGAGCCATGCTGCATTTGAAATAAACGTCGACTAAGCATGATTCCAACGAATGATAATGCTGACATCAAGATCCCCGCCCAAAACCACGCGCCAGTTTGTGAAACCACAGTGGCAATCACAGGTGGCAGAACAAATTGTGATATGGCAGAGCATTGTAAAATCATGCCGACCGTCGTACTAATTGCCGCAGGATAAGGTGCAAAATGCAGTGCTTGCGCAAAGACCGTCGCAGCAACCAAGCCTCCAAAAAGCGAAAAACTAAACACCGTTAAATATTGCAGTAAAAAAGGTAACGCATCTTTAGAGAGATAAAACCCTAAGGAGCAAATGATCAAAACAGCAAAACCCAGTTGGACTAAAGTTTTAGCTTGAAAACCACGCTGTAATAGCAGTCCACACCCCCATGTGCCCACAGCATTCGCAACGGCAACACTGGCTGTTAAAGCACCCGCCAGTTCTGCTGAAATTTGGTTTTGGGCATAAATCATCGGTAAGAAGCCCACCAATGCAAACCACTGCCCTGCATATGTCCCAAAAATGAGCGCCAAAAGCCATGCTGCAGGATGTTTCAGAGTATCCCGAATGAGACCAATAATAGGTGTTGTATTCAGCGCCACATTAGGCTGAGGAATAAACATAGCGATACAGAGTAGTAATGCTGCAGTAATCATAGCGAAACTGAGCCAAACCACACTCCAACCATATTGAGCAATTAGAAATGGCGCAACCAATAAGGCAATGCCCATACCTCCACCCATATAGGCACTCCACAGCCCCATCTTTGCGCTGATGTGCTGTAGCGGTACAAGCTGACGGATAAATGCAGGCCCTGTGAGTGTCACCAATAAGAAGCCAAATCCTTCTATGACACGCAGTAGCAACAAGACATCAAAGCTTTGTGCAAAGCTCCCCCATGCACTTGCTATCGTCAATAGACTTAAGCCCAATAAGATACACAGTTTAAATCCAATTTTTTGGATATAACTACCAATCAACAATGCAAAGCACATTCCTGCACCCTGTACTAGTGAGAGCAATAAACCAGACTGAATAAAGCTAATACCAAGTTGCTGTTGTAATACAGGTATTGCGGGCGGTAATTTCCCGATATGCATTGCAGCAACAAAACCTGCCGCAATAATGAATAAATCTTTTGACATCCCTTTCATTGAATTGTCATGCTCTTTTCGCCATGCAATAGTGCACAGCTTAACAATTCAAAATATTATTTTGAGTCAAAAAACAAATGACCTTAGATGATTTTTCAATTATTTAATCATCTTGCACCGTCACATGCTAAGCGCACTTTGATTTAAATTAAACAATGATATTCCGTGATGTCATCTGCAATTGTTTGAGACAACACGTATTCCCATCAAAAATGTTTTTTCTGATACTTTCAATAATTTGGCGGTAGTGAAGGAATTCACCTGCCTAACAATTAGTGAATTATTTAAGCAGTGAGTTATTCAATATTTACTTGTTTCCGTTCACGCTTATTGGCGTACATTTTCAAGTCTGCCATTTCGACCAATTGATCGATGGATTCGGCATCCTCTGGAAATAAAGCCATGCCAATACTGGCACCAATTTTCAAGCTCATTTGCTCGAATGCAAATGGCAGTCCGCAACTTTCTGCGATTCGATTCATCGCCGTTTGCGCACGCTCTAAGTTGGCAATATTGGTTAAAATCACAGCAAATTCATCACCGCCCAAGCGTGCAACCAAGTCATCTTGACGTGTTTCACGCAAAATGCGCTGTGCAATTTCTTTCAGTGCAGCATCCCCAATGCGATGTCCAAACTGATCATTAATCGGCTTCAGACCATCCATATCAATCATCAAGATACCCAGTACTTTTTTCTGCGCGCGAGCTTTTTCTATACCTTGGCGTAAAAAGTCGACAAACAAAGCCCGATTGGCTAAGCCGGTTAAGCTATCTTGAGTCGCCAATTTATATAACTCTGTCGCACCGAAACGTGTTGCATGGTACATCGCCGCAGCGATCAACTCAGACATCAAACTCAATATATGTAAATCAGCTTCCTGAAAGGCATCGACTTGGTCAGAGTAAATCTTTAAAACACCAACACCTTCATCACAGTGAATCAATGGCACCACAGCCATCGAACGCAACCCGACACGTCGACATGCCACGCGATCTACCCGTGCATCTGTTTCCGAATCTTGGCAATACAATGTTTGTTTTTGCGCAATACATAGACCTGATAAGCTATTTTCAATATGTAGTCTTAAACCCAGTAAATGACTCGCCCCACCAGACACTGCACGATAGACCATATCACCATCTTCAGCCAACTCTACAACTGCACCTTTAGCATGTGTAATCTGCTGCGCCTGTTCTGCCACTACGGTCATCACTGCATTTAGATCTAAACCCAGTTTGGCAATAGCTGTCTGAGTTTGAATCACAGACATGAGTTGAGTTGGTGAGGGTTCTATAGAATTGGGCATGATTGAGTTCAAACAGGGTTCAATGTGAGATACAGCTCAATTCTAAAAATTATTCATCCACTTGTATAGCAATCTTAAAGTAATTTCTGCGCATTCAAGCACTTTAGATACAACTCTTTCAAATACTGCTCTTCGAAAGAAAATGCACTCAAGGAAACAACAGAGCAAGCAGAATCATCGATACATATTTCGAAGGTTGGGGAAGTCATGATGTATGGATGCCCCACGTATTTCACGACTCTCCCCCTGAATATTATTTCAACGCGTAAATTTCACTCTGCATCCATTCTCCGCCTTCCAATTGCACATCAACAGCCACACGTTGATATTCAGCACCTTCAAATTCATCTAAAGCAGCCCAATGAGCTGCTAAGTTTTCAGAGATAAAAACATAGCCTTCAATGGCTTGACCTGCCTTCGATAAACGAATGCCCGGACTGCCCATAGCCGCACCCCAGCCTTTATGTTCTAATTCACCCCAAACCGCACCTTTCTTCCACACACCACCTATGCGCTCCATCACATTAGCATTGGGCTGACCTAGACGTAATGTCCCGTATACAAAAAGACTCTGAATCATAGATCCCCCTTAGTTGGAATAATATTGATTGCGTTTTTGTGAGAATTTCGCCAACTGTTTTAGGAAGCCTTCAAAGTAGCTTTTTTCAGCCTCTTCGGTACGATAACCGGCGTACAAAGTCCGTCTTAAACCTTCAGGTGAAACACAATCTAAGCGTCGAGAGGTCACCCAACCTTTTTGTTCATATTCATTTACCACCCAATCAGGTAATGCCGCGATACCACGACCACTTGCAACCAACTGAATCAGCATCTGGGTCAAATCTGTGGTACGGACGTGTTTAGGCTGAATATTGGCCGGTAAAAATAATTTCGCCATGATATCTAAACGATGTTTATCGACCGGATAGGTAATAAGCGTTTCTTCTGCTAATTCTTGAACAGTCACATTTGTTGCACGAACCAAGGGATGCGTATTTGACAGTACCAAACGAGACTCATATTCAAAGATAGGGAAATATTCCACACCTTTTAAATTGATCGGATCTGCCGTAATCAGAAGATCAAACTCGCCCGTTTGTAATAGTTCATGCGGATTGGCTTCAAAGCCAGAGGCAAAGTCTAAATCTACATCGGGGTATTGTTGACGGTAGACATTCAATAACGGCATGAGCCAGTCAAAGCAACTATGACATTCAGAAGAAAAAATAATTCGGCCGGTTTGACCATGCACAATACGTGTAATGTCCGATTGCGCAATTTGAACTTGCGGCAAAATGTCATCGGCAAGGCGTAGTAAACGTTGCCCAACATTCGAAAAGGTCACAGGACGTGTCCGTCGGTTCACCACCTCTACCCCATACCAATGATCAAGCTCTTTCAACTGATGTGAAAGCGCAGAAGGCGTTAAACACAGATCATTAGATGCAGCGACCAAAGAACCATGTTCTCTGAGTGCCAATAATGTTTTGAGATGGCGTAATTCCAACATAATGAGTTCCACAAACGACATACTGAATGAGCTGAAAATCAGTATTTTTAAATTATATTTATCATATCATGATATTTATGAATCATATTCATCATAAATTTTATTTAACTATTTTTTATTCACATGAATATACTTCATCAAGTTTTACTGAATCATCTTTAGCTAATGTGTTTTTTTCACATTACAAATCAGGTAATTTTTTTCCACAATGCGGGCAATATGCATACTGCTCACGCTCCTGCTTTAATGATTCCTCTTTTTGCTCACGTAACAATTGCCAAATAATATCCTGTGTTTGCTCACGGGTTAAACCCACTGTTTTTCGGATTTCTTCGATTTTTTCAGGCTCAAGTACAAAATCAATTTCACGATTTTGAATCAACTCACGAAAACTGAGTTCTAATTGTTGTTTGCGTTGCTCCAATTCATGTGCCAAACCATTGGCTAAAATACCTGCTGGCAATGCTGCCAAGCCAACCCCTAATATCGTAATCATTGCACCTAATATCCGCCCAACAGGGGTTATCGGTGTTACATCGCCATAACCGACCGTCGTTAAAGTAACAACAGCCCACCACATGGACGCAGGAATAGAACTAAAGACCTCTGGCTGTGCTTTACTCTCAACTAAATACACCCCAGCTGCGGCCATAATAATCATAATAAATAAAATAAAAACAACAGCTTGAAATGAACCTTTTTCACGTTCAATGACACGTAACAAAATTTGCAACGACACAAAATATCGAGTTAATTTTAATAAACGCAGTAATCGTAAAATACGTAAAAAACGCAAATCAAAATGGACAAAGAAATTTAGATATGCAGGTAAAATTGCCAATAAATCAATAATTGCGCCACCACTTTTTACCCAATTCAAACGATTACGCCAAGCGGAGTAAAATGGGTCTTTATCTGCAATCGACCAAAGCCTCAATACGTATTCAACACTAAATACAATGATTGAAAAATTTTCAAAAAAATCAAAGTAAACTTGATAAGACAAATAAATATCATTGACCGATTCGAGTAAAACCGCAGCAGCATTACCTAAAATCAGCAATATCAAAGCATAGTTGAGAAAATGACTAAATTTAGTTTCATAATCATCATTATGTAAATTGTTATAGACAAATTTACGCAGTGAATACCATGCACTAAAAGTCATAATTCAAATCGTTAGCAAATTAACTTGCTACAGTGTAAACCATCGCTTAGGAAAAATACGAATCCTTTAGACAGTCTACTGTTAAATCTATTGAACGATATTAACCACACTTTATTCATCAGTATTTTTCGTATGCACCATATATCCATTATTCCACAAATAATAAAGCCAAACGAACTTGGTCATATCCCATGCGTGGACTGGTTAACTCCACAATTGGACGCAACTTAACCGTGCCGTCATCATTATAATGTGCTGGGTCTTGTCGTTTCGCCAAACGTTTATAGATTTTACGCACCTGCTCAACCACATCTTCTCCCGGATGTGCCACCGAGATATCCAAACCTTGCTCTTTTTGCAGACGAGCCAAATGATTAATAATCGTAGCTGGTGTTAAACCACGCTCCACAGCAATATCTTGAATTTCATAACCTTCCTCAAACAACTCACGAGTTTGATCTAAAGTCGCTGTGGCAAAGCTTTGTTTCACACCAGTTTTGGCAATTTTCTTTTCATTGCGCTCGATTTCCACTTCATTCAGTGTTCCGCCACAGTGGCGAATAAAGGCTTTATGTTGTACGGTTAAATCAGCCTCTGCAAAATTGGTTTCCGCTTCGTCAGAGAGTTCCTGAAAGCGTCGATCGGCTTTAATCGCCAAACTGTCGAGTTCTAAGGCTTGTTCATTAAAGCCAAGTAAACGCAGACCATCTAATGTTTTTAAACGAGACAATGCCACATACCCCTGACCCTTTTCAAAAGTATGCGTCAAGTTAATTTCAGCCGCTGCAAGAGTCATCCCTTGAGATTTATGAATGGTGATCGCCCAGGCCAAACGCAGTGGAATTTGTTGGAAACTGGCAATGGTTTTACCATCATCATTATCGACAGACCATGTTTCAGGTTCGACCACCAAGGTCGTGCCGTCCGTAAGTTTTACTTTAGGCAAGATGCCATATTCATCATCTTCTTCAAAACCTATCACTTCACCGAGGCTGCCATTGATATAGCCCACGTCAAAGTTGTTTTTTACAAACATCACTTTGGCATTTTTCTTTAAGGTCAAAGTTTCCGGCGCACGCACTGAAGATTTTAAGGTTTCGATCAGTTTATCATTACCATCACATTGGGCATCAAACTGGCGAGATTCTTGCTCAATTTCATTTAGATGTTTATAGTTAATACTATCTACATCCATATTATGGGTATACAAGCGCGTAAAGGTTTCACCTATATTTTGTGAACTTGTCTGCCTTAAAGCATGCAAATGATCGCCCGTAATTTGCTGAGCACGAATCGCATTTAAAATATCATTGAGATAGTCATTACCCTGACGATGTTGTTCGGTCAAATAACACACGCGAAACTTCGCTTCTACCCATGCCTCAGACATAAAGCAAAACTTGTCACGGTTTAATTCACCTTTGCGTCCCACAGGGGGTAACTGGAAGAAGTCACCTGCAACAATGACTTGAATCCCCCCAAAAGCATCTTCACTGTCTTTAAAAAATTTTAAAACTTTATTCACCAAGTTTAATTGCTTGGCATGCAACATCGAAATTTCATCGATGATTAAAACTTGGGCATTTTCCAAATGCTCTTTTAAATATTTACGTTCTTTTAAGCGCTTTAACTCATCTTCGGAAATCGCATCTTTAATCCCAATCCCTGCCCATGTATGAATTGTCATGCCATTCATATGGGTTGCAGCAATCCCTGTAGAAGCCGTAATTGCCACCGGCACTTTGCGCGCTTTTAGATAATTGATGTACTGATTTAAAGTATAAGTTTTCCCTGCACCAGCCGAACCTGTTAAAAACACATTTTCGCCTGCTTTGAGCAGCTTGAGTGCAGTTTCTTGTTTCATAAGACCTATACCGTAAAAGAACGGCTATAGCCTAACGATTTTTGACTCAAAAGTTAAGCGCACAACACAGTTTCCTAAATCCGTATTTCGCCAATCTTACTTTAAGCTATTGAACCTATTTAAAAATTCTTTGGCGATATTTACTTTTTCTATTTCTGCTTGGGTATTATTTGAATACTCAAGTTGATCAAAAACCAAAATGTGGTTTTGCACATGACAGCCCAAAGTCATCGATACATGCAAAATGGGATGGTACATATGAAAAGCTACATATACTCTTGCAATGATACTGGCGCTATAACTTGATGCCAAACAATGTTTAAAGTGAATAGATTCATCAATAATTCGATCGATGGTTTTTAATTCTTCAAAGACCCAATCTTGAAAATATATTTTGTCTTCTGTTGTAAATGGCTGCCAGACTGTTGTCGCAAATTTACGCTTTAATTGAGTTAACATTTCTTGCTTTTGTTGCTTAGCATGCCAATGCACCGCCTGATGAAAGACCCCATTCCAGGTAATATTTTTAGGGACTGTATGACCTGTAGAATAAGTCGCACTAACATAGTCACGCACATATGCATCAAATACAGATACTCTTAAATTAGCATGCTTTAAATAAAATAAATTTCGAAAATCCTGCAGTTGAATTTTATGCTGTCGTAACATACTTAAAAACTGGCGATTTTCTTGGGTTTCTGGACGGATATAATCCATCAAAGCCTGCGGTAATTGCTGCGTACAACGTACTAAATGTTGCAGATAGGCCTGCATAATACGGCTCAAAGGTAGATAGACTTTTTTTATGGCCTGATCCTCTGCGCCTAACACCTGTCGCATTAAGATCAACCACTCATCTAAATACAAAATCGATGGGCTGATCACTACACGATGGTCATCATGCTGCTGATATTTTCGCTGTAAAACAAACTGTAGATTTTTTTCATGATTAAACCAATCATGTTCATGCGCAATCGTATGACAATTTTGAATAAATAAGCGCGCTGCAACAAATTGAAAATGTTGTAAGGTTGTAAGAATCAATGCGGGATGAATATGCTGCGTATCGACAAAACTTAATGCCGTCACAGCCACTCGTACATTACTGTGTTGAAAATTACGACTCAGCCAATCCAACACTTCGACTGACTGCTTGAACATCCATCGCACCGCACGGTTGTTATCGAGTAAAGGGAGTTTTCCACATTTTTTTTGCCAAATTGCTGTGGCTTGCACAAAATTACTGTGGCTTAATATGTCCTGCTCTGCCCAAACATCCCGATGCATCAAACGAATAAAACCCAACAAATTGGGACGCTCATATGCATGGTCGAGCAACAAAATAATATCTTCTATATGTTCATTTAATTCTTGTAAATTGAACCGATCTTCATAACTCAAACTCATGATCCGGTAAATCGTTGGATCTAAAAATTGTGCTGTAGCAAAACAAATCTCGTCCAAACTATCCATCAAGAGCTGTATCGGCAATATTTCAGCTTCTGTAAGTGAATGAAGCGCAAACATCTGCTCAATCTTTTGCATCAACCAATGTGGTAGACAGATTTGGCATTCGATATACGTTTGTAATAGCGGTGTCTGATAAATCTGCTGCTCTTGCATCAGCTGATCAAAAATTTGCGCTTCAACTGCTGTCATCTGTGCTAAAAACTGCTGAACACGCGCTGGCCCATTTAGATGTTGAAAAATCGACTGTAAGATCAATTGTCTAAATTGCTGTGCTTTTTCTCTGAGCAAGAGTGAATGTTGCGGCTTTAGGTCGCCAGTAAAAAAATACAATTCATGAAATAAGAAATCTTCTACTACTTCAATACATGGCACGGTCGAATGCAATTCAACAATTTTGATGGGTCTAAATGGACTTCTAGGAAACTGATAGCCAATCGATTCACGACTTTGTAGCTGTAAGGTCCACAGTCCATTACACAGTTGAATGCGGTGCTGCTCTTGTTCAATTTTAAAGATATTTTGTGAATTGAGTGCTGTAGCAAGTTCCATTTGCTCTTGATACAACTGCTTTAAACTTGGAGATATTCGAATAAGTTGCCGAGCAATATGCTCAAGCTGCGGGGTCAAGCTTTTCTTTTCCATCTTCCGCCCTAACGATCGTTGATTATTTTTCAACCTTCACTATAGTCAAAGTTTAATGCTCCGACTACTGCCATTAATCGGCCAGATAGCTGTACAAAAGGTCAATACGAAGGCATTCAATAAAAAAGTCTAAAAGCTATTGTTGTGACAAAATTCACCATGATTTTGAGCTGTGACGAATAAAAAATGGATGAAGTTGAAGAGTAGTCACTATTATTGATCTGTAGAATGTTGTTCTGAACGGATTTTTTTAAGCTGTTCTATCGCAGTGTAAATATCTTGTTGTAGTGCCTCTCGATAGAGCTTTAAATCTTCCACACTCTGAATATGACTCAAACTTTGACGGGGTAAAAATTGAAAATAGAATGGAATGCGCTTGGGGATAATCCGTTTGGGTAAAGACGGAATCACATCACCATGACGTAATAATTTATCGATTTTTTGTATTTTTAATAGTTGTTTAAACCAACGATGTTCAACAATCACACTGGCATCAAAACCCAGTTCAAAGACTTCATCTCCACCTAAAGTGGCAAAAGGCACGATATCATAATTAAATTCTTGCGCCAGTTTTAAAAAGCCATAACGTTGCTTCCAAATCAGTTGATAGGCTTCTCCTTTTCGCTTAAATACCTCTCGACCGCCGCCGGGAAAAACTAAAATGGAATAGCCTTGTTGCATCACTGTTCTGACATAGTCCTGAATGCCTTGGACTGCACCGAACTTTTTGACCATGCCACGCCAACCGGGCAAATAAAAATGGCTATGATCAGCAATACTGACCACAGCCACGTTATGTTCATTGTAGAGATAATCAATAATCACCGGTGAATCGAGTACACCGTAAATTGTGTGATTCCCTACATACATTGCAGGTTTAGATGCATCGATGTATTCAGCGCCTAAAAATGTTGGCGTGAAATACATGCGGGATAAAGCGCTTAAACGCTTTATCCATTTTGCATCATGTTCAACCTGCAAATGTGCCGACCTTAGGCGGCATCATGTTTTTGAACAAGTACAGAACCTACTGAGTAGCCTGCACCAAATGAGCAAAGTACACCGTATTCGCCATGGTTTACTTCATTCGCAGTACGGTGCAATGCAATAATGACGCCTGCAGAAGAAGTATTGGCAAATTCATCAAGAATTATTGGCACTAGGTCTGGCTGAGCATGTTCTTTGCCCACAACCAGTTTCAGAATCAATTCATTCATGCTGGCATTAGCTTGGTGTAACCAGAAGCGTTTTACATCTGTTGCCGCAATTTTGTTGTCATCCAATTGCTTGGTGATCATTTTCGCCACTAATGGACACACTTCTTTAAATACTTTACGACCGTCTTGACGGAAACGGTTGTTGTCGATGTCAGCATCGACTTCACTCATATTTAAGTAACCAAAGTTGTTACGAATGTTGTTTGAGAACTGTGTAAACAGGTCAATATCCAACACTTCAAAACCAGCTTTGGTTTCAGTTTCTTCAATGATCGAAGCCGTTGCAACGTCACCAAAGATGAAGTGGCAGTCACGCATGCGGAAATCCGTATGACCAGATGTGATCTCAACGTTCACCAATAACACGCGACGAGCGCCTGATTTGATCGCGTCATAGGCTTGTTTGATACCAAAAGTTGCAGCTGAACATGCAACGTTCATGTCATATGCATAGCCCTGAATACCCAATGCAGTTTGGATCTCAATCGCTACAGCAGGATAAGCACGTTGAATATTTGAACAAGACAAAATCACTACATCGATGTCTTCTGCAGTCACTCCTGCATTTTCCATCGCTTGTTTAGCCGCAGCAACACCCCATTCCGCTTGTAGCGAAATTTCATCATTTGGACGTTCATGTAGCACTGGGCGTAAACGTTTTGGATCTAAAATACCGCTTTTTTCAGCAACATAACGTGCTTTCACGCCAGACGCTTTTTCGATAAATTCTGCACTTGAACCACGGCGCGCTTCTAGCTCACCGGCTTCAATTTTTTCAGCATTATCACTGTTGTACTGTTCCACATAAGCATTTAAAGCTTCAACTAACTCTTCGTTAGTAATTACGTCTTCTGGATGATAAAGACCTGTACCCGTAATGCGGATGCCCATGTAAAACTCCTTTTAGAAATTACCTATATCTTAACTGATTCCGAGCTTATCCCATACTTTTTGCAAGCGGGATGGAGAAATTGGCATCTTGGTCTTCATTGGTTGAGAGAAAATAGAGATGCGTAACTCCTCAACCATGAAATACAATTCTTTAAGGCGAGTGTCATTTTTAAACTTAAATAATTTTTCCATCCATGGGTCAACTTGATCAATGGCAGAATTGTCCCTTTGTAGGTTATTTGGCAAGCGGTCTAAACGCAAGACTAATGCCTTCAAATATCTTGGAAATTCGAGCCACACATCGGAAGTTTTGCCATAAACAAAATCTGAAAGTTGCATCAAATCGAGTTGATCTTCAATGTCATCAATGTTCTTTCCAAACACAGAATCATCTAAAACCAACAATTTCCGACGTATATCCTGCCATTGAATATAGGTTTCAGTTAAAACGGCTAATGCTTGTTGCCCATGGGTTAAGAAAGATTTCTTTACATTTAAAATCAGGTTTTGGTACTCCTGCACATTGACAGGTAGCTCATTTATTGCAAGCTGAAGTGTGGCATAAACTAACATTTGCTCTAGTTTGGCTTTGTCACCTAGCGGTGAATAAGCCAATGCCAAGGGTTTAGAAATCTGTTTTTTCAACTGACGAACTAAGTCCCCCAGCTGCATATGAACCAAACGAATGATCCCTTCGCGGTGTTGTTTAACTGCTTCAAATTGGTCATTGAAGGTCTGAATCACCACACCCGATTCGTCTTTGGCATCCAACTCTGCAAAGCCTTTGACTGGAACAAGCGCTTGGTATTGTTTCACCACCACACCCGTGACTTTTTGTGATGCTTCGAACACAAAATTATCAGGGAAGGTTTTAAACTCACCTTTTAACTGCTTAACTGGGCTGTGAGTTTCCGTACGACAGCGTGCTTTGAGTTCATCTAGATCACGACCTTGCTCAATCACACGGCCTTTTTCATCAATGACTTTGATTAAAGGCAGCAGATATTGCTCAACGCGCTCCCAAGAAAAGTCCTTATCTGTGATTTGCTCACCACGTAGTTGGAACGCCAAGAAACTAAAAATATGCTCGCGCAAATGCACGGCATCGACACGATCCATTAATTTACGCGCTGTATCTGGTATTGGCACCAAGTGACGGCGTTTATCCTTAGGCAATGCTTTAAGCAAGGCTTCAATCAGGTCTTGTCGCCAACCAGGTATACCCCATGACCAAATATTTTCATCCACTTGCGGCAAAGCTTGAACTGGAATTTTGACCGTTGCACCATCTTCATCATGACTTGGGTCAAAACGATAACTTGCAGCCAAACGCAGTTCACCATTGCGTAGGTAGTCTGGAAATTGCTGGGTCGTTGGACGGTCATTCATCCAAAGCGCATCATCATCGATAAATAAATGCCGTGGATTTTTCGGTTCTACAGTTGCACGCCAGTCTTCAAAACTACGACGACTTGCCACCTCTTCAGGCACTTTTGCAGCATAAAATTGGTAGATGGTTTCTTCATCCACCACCAAATCACGACGACGCAGTTTATCTTCAACACGCTCAACTTCTTCGAGTTTTAATAAATTGTGTTTTAAGAACGGCGGCGTAATACCCAAATGTCCCGTCGTCAACGCATCGCGTAGGAAAATTTCATGCGCCGCCAGATGATCCACTTTTTCATAATTAATCTGACGACGTGGCTCAATAATCAAACCAAATAAAGAAATTTGATCATAAGCATTCACCACACCAGCTTTTTTCGACCAATGCGGCTCAAAATAATGATGCTTCAATAAATCGCCTGCAGCCAATAAAATCCATTCAGGTTCAATTTTCGCCAATGTACGAAGATATACCTGAGAGGTTTCCACCATCTCAAAAGCCATGACCCAAGGTGTATTGGTTTTATGCAAGGTTGATGCAGGGAAAATACGTGCCTTTTGCTGACGCACCGCCATGAACACGTTACGTTCATCGGTTTTGTTGGCAATAAATGAAAGTAAACCCGTTAATAGCGCACGGTGCAGATTTTCATAATTGGCCTTCTTTTCATTAAAGGACAGTTTTAAGCCTTGAGCCAAATCCACCAATTGCTCATGGGTTTTTTTCCACTCACGGAGGCGTAACCAACTAAGGAAATGGTTGCGTGCAAAGGTTCGACGCTTATTTTCACTCATGTCACGGTTAGCGACTAAAGCTTCCCATAACTTGATATAGAACAAGAAATCTGAGTCAGCCTCACGGAACAAAGCATGTTTCTGATCGGCCTGCATTTGTTTATCCGCAGGACGTTCACGTGGATCTTGTACCGCTAAAGCAGCGACAATAATCAAGACTTCATTTAATACGCCAAAATGCGCTCCGCCCAAAATCATCCGTGCAAGACGCGGGTCGATTGGCATTTTCGCCATTTGCTGACCAATTTTGGTTAAAGCACCATTTTTATTATTCGCATGTTTTGTGCCTTGTTTTGCTTGGTTTTCCGAAGCAACTTGCGGTGCATACGCCGATTTTTCTTTTAAAGCACCTAATTCAATTAATAGCTTACGACCATCATTCACCAAACGATGATCTGGCGGCTCAATAAAATCAAAGTCTTCTAATTCACCAAAGCCCAAACTTTGCATTTGCAAAATAACCGAGGCCAAGTTGGTTCGTTTAATCTCAGGCTCGGTAAATTCAGGACGACTCATAAAGTCTTCTTCTGAATATAGTCGAATACACACACCCGGCGCGATACGACCACAACGACCTTTACGCTGATTTGCTGCCGCCTGTGATACAGCCTCAATCGGTAGACGCTGTACACGTGAGCGATAGTTATAACGGGATATCCGTGCAAAGCCACTATCAATTACGTAGCGAATATTCGGTACGGTTAAAGCCGTTTCTGCCACGTTGGTGGCAATAATAATACGTCGCCCACCGCCTGATGGATTAAAGATCTTTTGCTGTTCTGCCAAAGCCAATCGAGCATATAATGGCAAAACTTCGGTATGTCTTGGCCCAAACTTTTGCAGTGTTTCCTGTAACTCACGAATTTCTTGTTCAGTGCTGGCAAAAATCAAAATGTCGGCATGTTCAGGATGACCTTTTTCCTGCGCATCTTGAAAACATTCTTCTACAGCTGAAACCACGGCACGAGGTAAATTTTCTTCAAAATCGTCAAATTCATCATCATCACTGCCGACAATACTCAGCTCTGAAATCGGACGATAACGCAATTCTACAGGGAAGCTTCGACCTTCGACTTCAAAAATAGGTGCCCCATTGAAGTAATTAGAGAAGCGATTTACGTCTAATGTCGCGGAGGTAATGATAACTTTGAGATCTTTACGACGTGGCAAGAGCTGTTTGAGATAGCCCATGATGAAGTCGATATTTAGCGAACGTTCATGCGCTTCATCGATAATAATCGTGTCGTATTTATTTAAGAATCGGTCATTGGCCAGTTCAGCCAATAAAATACCGTCGGTCATCAAACGAACGATTGAATCTTGTGAACCTTGTTCATTGAAACGAACTTTAAAGGAGATCGACTCCCCCAGCTTTTCGCCCACTTCTTCGGCAATACGCTGCGAAACGCTACGTGCGGCCAGTCGACGAGGTTGCGTATGTCCAATCAAACCCGTTAAACCACGACCTGCAAGCATGGCAATTTGCGGTAACTGCGTGGTTTTACCCGAACCGGTTTCACCTGCCACAATAATCACTTGATGCTTTTGAATCGCATCGATCAGTTTGTCTGCATACTGCGTAACAGGTAAGTCTTGATTTAATTTAATATTTGGGATGCGGGCAATCCGTTCGCGGACTTTCGCATTCGACTTTTCAAACAGTTCTTTATGCTGCTTTTCGTTGGCGTCTTTTCCCTTACGCAATCGATTTAAACGGTGAACATCACGAGCCATCACCATCTGATCTACATTTAAATCTTTCGCCACCAAGAATACGCCTTACAACTACATGAAACCCGATATTCTACTCGGTTTCATCGCATTTCCCAATGCAACAATTGAAAACCCGAAGTGAATTTATCTGGCGCGACTGGCGTGGTGCGGTTTAGATCTCAAATCTGAAAAATAGGATGAATTCGCCATATCCCCCTTCATCCGCCTAATTGAACAAAAGAAATGCTTCGCTGATGAGCGAATCGGCATACCTAAAGATGGATTAAATCAACAATAGAAAAATTTAAATCACTTTTTTTAAATTTTACCCTTGAATTTTAAGGGGTGTGACTTCATGTCTGTGTAGGACGTTTAGGGTAGTTCCTGTCATTTAATCCTCACACAACTGCGGTTAAATGAGATGAAATACTGGTCTATTGGGAAATGAGTAAATCACTATTAATTCGGATTTTCCGATATTAGTTATGTAAAAATACTATTTCAGCAATAAGCAAAATTTCTGTACCCTATTGGAAATCAAAAACAAACCTCAATCATGGAGACAATGATGAGCTTAATTAATACTGAAGTTAAACCGTTTAAAGCACAAGCATTCCAAAATGGTCAATTCATCGAAGTAACTGAAGCTGATCTTAAAGGTAAATGGTCTGTTGTATTCTTCTACCCAGCTGACTTCACTTTCGTTTGCCCAACTGAACTTGGTGACCTTGCTGACAACTATGCAGAATTCCAAAAACTAGGTGTTGAAATCTACTCAGTTTCTACTGACACTCATTTCACTCACAAAGCTTGGCACGATTCTTCAGAAGAAATCAAAAAAATCCAATACGTAATGGTTGGTGATGCGAACTGGACTCTTGCTAAAAACTTTGATGTATTAATCGAAGCTGACGGTCTTGCTGATCGTGGTACTTTCGTTATCGATCCAGAAGGTAAAATCCAAATCGTTGAAATCAACGCTGGTGGTATCGGTCGTGATGCTCAAGAACTTCTTCGTAAAGTTAAAGCAGCTCAATACGTACACGCTCACCCAGGCGAAGTTTGCCCAGCTAAATGGAAAGAAGGCGATGCAACTCTTGCTCCTTCAATCGACCTAGTTGGTAAAATCTAATCTGTATTAGATTGAACTGATTCAAAAACCACGCTTTTAGCGTGGTTTTTTTATGCCTATTATCTGCGAGTATATACCTCTATACACCCTACGCAGTTCACACTTTATTCATACAACTTTAACGCACTAGCACTTTCTACATATCTGTAGATATTCATCAAGTAGCTTACACAAATATAATAAAAATGCGCCGCAAACCCGATTATCTAGGCTTACATCTTTGCCAGTATTTCAGTATTTTTAACATGAATTTTAGGTCAATTGCTTATTTCAGGAAGATGTAAGCCCATGAAAAAATATTTCGTCTCGATCAGTTTAATTTTATGTTCGTTTACAACTTTTGCTGCCGTGAACTGCGAAGGTGAAATTAAAAACCAAAGTATTCGTGAAGATATTAAAGTCAAAAAAAATTGTCAGCTTGAAGGTTTAATTGTTCATGGCAATGTGATTTTAGAAAATGGTGCCAATGTTGAACTGCATGACAACTACATTAATGGCAATATTGAATCTAATAAAAATTTTACCAAGATCATTGCCAATCATAACAATATCAGTGGAAATGTCGATTTTACGACAGGGAAAAACATCCAACTCCTCAATAACCAAATTTCAGGCGACCTCAAATTAAAGAAAAATAATGGCAATATTGTGCTAAATAATAATGAAATCACAGGTAATTTAATTTGTCTTGAAAATGCTTTTTCAATTAATGGCAGCAACAACCAAGTCAAAGGCAATAAATCAGAACAATGCCGTAGTTTTTAACTCTCCTTACACTAATATGGGAGAATGACACTTATGACATTTATTTGAACTGGCATTTTTTTTATCAAATTAGTTGATAAAGAAATGAAAAAAAATGTGAGATAAAACATTATTTTTTAACAATTCTGCAATACTCCACGCCCTGAATTTGTCTTAATTTCAAATGAGATAAACCTTTAACTGCAGTATGACTATAACAACGCAATAAGGGGGTGGCTTATGACAACAACTGTTGTAACTTCTTGGAAATACAGTTCTTCTTCACGTTACTTAAAAATATTTTATGCGAATGGTTCTGGGGATCTCTTTTATCCAGTTTCACCTTTTATTTATGATAATTTACTTCGATGTAGTGATAAAACGGCATTTGTCCACAAATATCTAGAATATGATCTACATTTTTCACGAGTAAGCTTACAGGGTTAAACCGCTACAAGTTTAGCGCTATAGCAACAGTATTTTTATTAATTAAAAAATATTTTCGATGAAATCAGGGCTGAATGCCCTGATTTTTAGTTACGCCAAGTCACTATAAAGAGCCCTGCACCTACATTTAATGTTGTACTGATAAAACGATCATCCGCTTCAACACGTTGGATAAATTCAGCGACCTCATTGGCATGTGACAGCACATTGTCCACGATCAACACGCCACTTTGAACTTGTATCAATTCAGCTAAATATGGCCAATACGCGATATACGCATCACGTTCTGCATCTAATAAAATGAAGTCATAACGCTGATTTAACTGCTGTAAAAAATGCAGCGCATCGCCATGATGAAATTCAATGTATTCGGATAAAGCTAAATTTTCCGCATGCTGTTTAGCTTGTTCGATACGCGCTGCATCAATTTCAATGGTTTCGACTCGCCCTTGTGTAGACTGGGCAGCATCTGCCAACCACAGCGTGGAATAGCCTGTAGATGTTCCAATTTCCAAGATCTGTTTGGCTTGTTTTAAGCGAATTTGCATAGCTAAAAAAAGTGCAGACTCAGGCTCAATATTTCGGTAACGCGCAAGTCGGTGATTTTGCGCAGCATCGTGAGCACTAAAGTCTGCATAGAGTTGTTGCATATAGTTTTTAAAATTTGCATCCATGCTCATGATTCTGTCCTTTTGTTATTTCTTTCATATTTAAAGATTAAAGTACTAAATATCTGCTCAGTGGGTTTCTTGGATCAGTTTAAAACGTGGAATTACTTCACCATCAATTTCAACGGTTTCCATAAACATCTCTAAGGGTCTGACCCACATTGAATAGTCGTCATACAAGCACTGATAGACCACAACTTTTTCACGCGTTTCACTATGTGTTGCAACATGAAAGACTTGATACAACTGACCTTTATAATGCTGATAAATTCCCTGTTTAACCTGCATGCCATTTCCCTAAAAAGTTCTCAATACAATAGCGTTGACTCTAGCATTCTCTCGCTTAAAGCGCGATGAATTCGTTTATTTTTCCACTATTTAACTTGTATTTCTCGATAGTGGCCCAATATTGACTGCATTCACATCGGTATATTCTTATGATTTAGAAAGAAATTTAATCACTTGATTTGCAAAACCGATTAATTTTATAAAAACAAACCGTTTCACCTATTTAATGGTTTGTTCTATCATTCTCTCATCAAATAAATTTACTCCTCTGGAGACGTTAGCAATGTTAGATCATAATACTTCTGCTCAATTAAAAACCTTACTTGAACGCCTTGAAGGCCCGATTGAAATCGTCGCGACTTTAAACGGCACTGAAAAATCAGACAAAATTAAAGAATTGGTAACTGAAGTTGCTGCTTTATCTGATTTAGTGACTGCACGTTTTGACGGTAACAACAGCCGCGCGCCAAGCTTTGGTATTGCAAAAGCAGGTGAAACTCCACGCGTATTCTTCGCAGGTTTGCCGATGGGCCACGAATTCACGTCTTTGATCTTGGCATTGTTACAAACCTCTGGTTATGCACCAAAAGTATCTGACGAAGTACTGAATACCATCAAAGGTCTAGGTCTTAAAACTGACTTTGATGTGTTTGTATCTTTAAGCTGCCATAACTGTCCTGACGTGGTTCAAGCCTTGAACCTAATTGCGATCTATAACCCGGGTACAACTGCAACCATGATTGATGGTGCATTCTTCCAAGACGAAGTGGAAGAACGCAAAATCATGGCTGTACCAATGGTATTCCAAGACGGCAACCACATCGGTCAAGGTCGTATGACCTTGGAAGAAA
>NZ_VPDJ01000032.1:0-28664 GCF_013417755.1 Acinetobacter sp. YH12231 | reverse complement strand
AAGAGTGAACCACCTGATCCCTTCCCGAACTCAGAAGTGAAACCTCTTAGCGCTGATGGTAGTGTGGGGTTACCCATGTGAGAGTAAGTCATCGCCAGCTCATTATTCGAAACACCCCCTGACTAGTGCAGGGGGTGTTTTTTTATGTCGGGAAAAATAACAAGAACAATGGAAAACAAAAAATACAGTGACAGCCGGAGTAAAATGAATAAGAAATCTAATTATATAGTTAATTTATAAGGCGAATTGTTCCTAATAAAAGAATAAATTAGCTGAATAATGTGTCTAAAAAAGACAAAAAATCGGGCGTTCTCTTCGAAATTATGCTATAAAAAATAAAACGGCATAAAAATTGCTTATAAAGTGCGGTTAATTATAGGGGGAGTTATTAATGAAATTAGCGATGGGGTTAAAGGTTGCCAATTCCTTATCATTAACACCTCAATTACAACAAGCCATTCGTTTATTACAGCTTTCAAGTTTGGAATTGGAACAAGAAATTCAAATCCAACTCGACAGTAATCCTCTATTAGAGAAAGTTGAAGAACAAAATACCGTTGAAAGTTTAAATAGCTTACAAGAACAAGAAAGGGAAAATAAAGACTTAACCAATGAATTAAATGCCGATCATTTGCCTGATGAGTTACCGGTAGATACGGAGTGGGATGATGTTTATACGCATCAACCTACAAGTTTAGGTGCTGCTGAATTTGAAGAGCGCGAAGATAATCGGCAGGGGCATCAAAGTTTACAAGCACATATGCTTGAGCAAGTTAATCTTTTACACTTTTCTGTGATCGATAAACTAATTGCACACTGTATTATCGATGCTTTAGATAACAAAGGTTTTTTAGATTGTGACTTAAATGAAATTACCCAATCTGTTCAGCATCTTTTAGATTCTATGGATTATGAAGAAGAAGTCGAAGATGACGAAGTTTTGGTGGTTTTAAAGCATATTCAGCGTCTAGATCCTTTAGGTGTAGGTTCACGTAATCTCGCTGAATGTTTAATGGTACAAGTTGAAAATCTTCCTGAACATGTCGAATATCGATATGAAGCTATTTTATTATTGAAAAATTATGAGTTGCTGATTACCAATGAATTACCTAAGTTAATTAAGCAAACGGGTTTAAATACGGAACAACTTAAACTAGCCATTTGTTTGTTAAAAACATTAAAAGCACATCCAGGGCAAGAGTTTGAAGATAAAGATTCAGACTATCAAATTCCAGATGTAGTGGTGCTAAAAAAGAATGAACATTGGTTGGTACAGTTAAATCCTGATGTAATGCCAAAGCTACGAGTGAATTCTTTCTATGCCAATATGATCAAGCGTGCAGATCAAAGTGACGATAATCAATATTTACGTAATCAAATGCTTGAAGCTAAGAATTTCATTAAAAGCATTGATGAACGACATAAAACTTTATTAAAAGTGGCAACCTGTATTGTGGAGCATCAACGAGCGTTCTTTGAACAAGGGCCTGAGGCAATGAAGCCTTTGGTCCTGCGAGATATTGCGGAAGAAGTTGAACTCCATGAATCCACAGTTTCCCGTGTAACCACAAATAAATATATGCTCACACCACGTGGATTATTTGAGTTGAAATATTTCTTCTCAAGTCATGTTGGAACATCGTCTGGTGGGGAAGCGTCTTCGACGGCAATTCGTGCAAAAATTAAAAAGTTGATTGCAGAAGAAAATACACGTAAGCCTTTGTCTGATAATGCAATTGCAGTTTTGCTTAATGCAGAAGGTATTGATGTTGCTCGTCGTACAGTTGCGAAGTATCGTGAATCGTTACATATTCCATCATCTTCAGAGCGAAAAGTGTTGATCTAAATTTGAAAATCTGACTATTCTAGAGGTTCATTATGACGAAATAATGAATCTCTTTTTTTATAAGGAATGGCCGAAATGATCTGATTGTGTAAATGTATGCTTCGCATATTGAGTTGGATGATTCGGCTTGAACTTTTCCAGTCCTGAAAGAAGGTGAGGGATAGAATTATGCAGATTACAATTCGTGGCCATCATTTAACAATTACGCCAGCAATAGAAGAAAATATTCGTCTTAAATTTGCGGAAATGACCAAACATTTAGATCAGGTCAATAGTATGCAAGTCAAACTGACTAAAGATCATCAGGTTGATAAACGTTCAAAAAAAGGTAGTGATAATCATATTGCGGAAGCGATTATACGATTACCTGGGACAGAACTTTTTGCACAAGCGTGCGCTGATGATATGTATACCTCGATCAAAAAATTGTCTGAAAAATTAAAAAAACAATTACATAAACATCGAAAAATGCAGCTCATTTATATGCCTTTAACGGTTTAGATTGTAAATTGTACAAAAAGAGGTTTTTTATAACCTCTTTTTTTATATATATAATGTATGTGACTAATGAATTATTTTTTAGATTTATAGTAAAATGACGGGTTTTACACCGTTAGTCCTATATGGGGTCTTGTGATGAATAGTGAACAGCTCACTGAAATTTTAAAAGCTGCTTTTCCAGAAGCTGAGGTTGCAGTTAGTGGGCAAGGCGGCAAATTTGATCTACGCATTGTCGATGATCAATTTGAAGGCAAACGTCCTGTTGCTCGTCAACAATCTGTTTATGCACCTTTGAACTCCTACATTGCCAGCGGTGAAGTACATGCAGTAACAATTCGTGCAATGACCAAAGAAGAATGGCGCAAAGCAAGCTTATTCGGAGCTTAATAATTAATGGATAAATTTCTGATTCAGGGCGGTACTAAGCTCGAAGGTGAAGTTCGTATTTCTGGTGCAAAAAATGCTGCATTGCCATTACTCGCTGCAACTATCCTTGCGGATACACCTATTACATTAACTAATGTGCCAAATCTAAAAGATGTGAACACCTTAGTGAAATTGATCGCAGGTTTAGGTGTTCAAATCAGTTATGAAGGTGATACGGTTAAGGCTGATACTTCTAGCTTAGATAATCAATTTGCACCATATGAACTCGTGAAAACCATGCGTGCATCTATTTTGGTGCTTGGCCCGTTATTGGCGCGCTATGGTAGTGCAAAAGTGTCTTTGCCGGGTGGATGTGCAATTGGTTCACGCCCTGTAGATCAACATTTAAAAGCTTTAGAAGCACTTGGTGCTGAGATCGAAGTTGAAGCAGGTTATGTGCATGCTAAAGTGGATGGTCGTCTAAAAGGTGGCGAAGTTGTCTTTGATATGGTCACAGTTGGTGGTACTGAAAATATTCTAACTGCTGCGGTTCTTGCAGACGGTGTAACGACCATTCGTAACGCGGCTCGTGAACCTGAAATTACCGATCTTGCTAATATGTTGATCAAGATGGGTGCAAAAATCGAAGGTTTGGACACAGATACTTTGGTTGTTACAGGTGTTGAAAGCCTACATGGCTGTGAATATGCCGTTGTTGCTGATCGTATTGAGACAGGTTCTTATCTCGCTGCAGCAGCGATCACTGGCGGTAAAATCAAAACCACACATACTGATCCAAACTTGTTGGAGTCTGTGCTAGATAAATTTGAAGAAATGGGCGCGGAAGTTACGCGCGGTGAAGATTGGATTGAACTGGATATGATGGGTAAACGCCCGAAAGCAGTTAGTTTCCAGACTTTACCACATCCAGAATTTCCAACCGATATGCAAGCACAGCTGATGGCTGTGAATGCAATTGGTCGTGGTTTTGCCACAATTTCTGAAACGATTTTCGAAAACCGTTTCATGCATGTACCTGAATTAGCACGTATGGGTGCCAATATTCAGGTTGAAGGTAATGATGCTGTTGTTACAGGTGTAGAGAAATTATCTGCTGCACCCGTGATGGCAACTGATTTACGAGCTTCTTTCTCATTGGTTTTAGCAGCACTTGCCGCTGATGGGGAAACGTTGATTGACCGTATCTATCATATTGACCGTGGTTATGAAGATGTTGAAGCGAAGTTACAAGGTTTAGGTGCCCAAATTAAGCGAGTAAGTTAATGAGCGATATGAGAAACGATGATCCCAATTTTGACGTAATGGGCAATTTTGATCATGGTTTAACTTTAGCATTAAGTAAGGGACGTATCTTAAAAGAAACTTTGCCATTGTTGGAAACAGCTGGCATTAACTTATTGGAAGATCCGGATAAATCTCGTAAGTTAATTTTTCCAACGACCCATAAGCACGTACGTATTTTAATTTTACGTGCTTCTGATGTACCAACTTATGTTGAAAATGGTGCTGCAGATATTGGGGTGGCAGGTAAAGATGTGCTGATGGAACATGGTGCACAAAATGTGTATGAACCATTGGACTTAAAAATTGCCAACTGTAAGTTAATGACCGCAGGTAAAGTTGGCATGGTTCGTCCGAACGGTCGTTTAAAGATTGCAACCAAGTATGTCAATTTGACCCGTCAATATTATGCAAGCTTGGGCGAGCAAGTGGATGTGATCAAACTTTATGGTTCTATGGAACTTGCACCATTGGTTGGTTTAGGCGATTACATTGTCGATGTTGTGGATACCGGGAATACTTTACGTGCCAATGGTTTAGAGCCTTTGGAAGAAATCTGTAAAGTGTCTTCACGTTTAATCGTGAACAAAGCAAGCTTTAAACGTAAACAAACTTTGTTGAATCCAATTCTTGCACAGCTAGAAAAAGCCGTGGAAGAACGCGAGCAAGCAAAAAAAGCATAAGTTGTTAAGTTTCTAGCTATGCTGATCAAACCGCTCAAATTTGGGCGGTTTTTTTATGAAAACTGAAAAATAATGTTAAAACTGTATTTTCATCAATTTTAACGAAAGTTATTTTCAATAAAACTCCACATGAACACATGCGATAGATGTCCACAAGCTGCTGTAAAACAGGTAAACTAATCTTTTCCAATAGATTACCTTGTGGGTAAATTGATGCGACGTTTATCGACTCAAGATCAAAACTTCAAGCAAGCTTTTGCTGACTTGTTGGCTTTTGAAACTGTGAATGATCCAGAACTTTTAAAAACCGTTGACCAAATCATTGCTGATGTTCGTCAGCATGGTGATGCTCATGTTCTTAAATTGACACAGCAGTTCGATCGACATCCAGCGCATCAATTCTCAGAATTAGAGCTGACACAAGAACAGTTGAAAGCAGCATTTGAGGGGTTAAGTTCAGAAGTGCGTGAGGCCTTAGAACTTGCTGCGAACCGTGTTCGTGAATTTCACCAAGCGCAAAAGCAAGACGGCTGGACCTATGTCGATGCTTTAGGAAATACGCTTGGTCAAAAAGTCACACCACTGGACCGTGTGGGTATCTATGTGCCGGGCGGTTTAGCTTCTTATCCGTCATCTGTATTGATGAATGCTGTGCCTGCGCATGTTGCTGGCGTGCCTGAAATTATTATGGTGGTGCCTGCGCCGAACGGTGATTTGAATCCATTGGTTTTGGCGGCAGCTTATTTAGCCGGCGTACACCGTGTATTTACCATTGGCGGCGCGCAAGCGGTTGCAGCATTGGCTTACGGCACAGAAACCATCCCATCTGTGGATAAAATCACTGGCCCGGGCAACCGTTTTGTTGCGGCAGCAAAACGTGCAGTATTTGGTCAAGTTGGCATTGATATGATTGCAGGGCCATCCGAAATTTTGGTCTATGCAGAAGGTCAAAATAACGCTGAATGGCTGGCGATGGATTTGTTGTCTCAAGCGGAACATGACACTGTGGCTCAAGCGGTGTTCATTACGCCAGATGCGGATCTTTTAGATCAAGTAGAGCAATGGATTGAAAAGCATTTAGAAGCTTTGCCTAAAGCAGATATCGCGCGCACTTCAATTGAAAACCGTGGTGCATTAGTTTTAGTCAAAGACCGTGCTGAAGGCGCTGAATTGATTAACCAGGTTGCGCCTGAACATTTGATGCTGTGCTTAGATCAAGCGCAGGAAATGGCTGAAGATATCCGCCATGCCGGTGCAATTTTTATGGGTCGATATACGCCTGAAGCGATTGGTGATTACTGTGCAGGTCCAAACCACGTGTTGCCTACTTCGGGCACAGCGCGTTTTTCATCACCGCTCGGTGTTTATGATTTCCAAAAGCGCTCAAGTTTAATTATGTGCTCTGAAGATGGTGTGAAAAGTTTAGCGAAAACGGCTGATACATTAGCGGAGCAGGAAAACTTAGATGCGCATGCGCGTTCAGCACGCTATCGTTATCAGTAAGAAAATATAGACTAGGTGAAAAACTTAGTTTTCCAAAAATATAAACCTTTCCCTAACCCTCTCCTTTCAGGAGAGGGGAAATCTCATAAAATGAATATTCCTCTCCCTGAACGAGCTTTAAGGATTCCTTTAAAGCGAAGTGCAAGAGAGGTTAGGAGAGGGTGAGAAAGAGCAAAATAAAATGCCAAATATTACCGCTGAACAAATGCGTTTTTGGAGTCCTGATGTACGTGAATTAGAGCCGTACACACCGGGTGAACAGCCTAAAATCCAAAATATTTTAAAACTCAATACCAATGAAAACCCGTATCCGCCATCGCCAAAAGTGGTGGAAGCAGTTCAAAAAGTGTTGGCAAATTCTGCTGACGTTTTACGTTTATATCCAGATCCAGATGCGTCTGAGTTAAAGCAAGCGATTGCAAAACAGCAGCATGTACCTGTTGAGCAGGTCTTTGTCGGCAATGGCTCGGACGAAGTGCTTGCACACATTTTTAAAGCTTTCTTTGTGCAAGAACTACCAATTTTATATCCAGATATTACTTATAGTTTTTATCCAGTTTATAGCCAATTTTTTGGTATTGTCGCCAATACTAAAATTTTACCACTCAATGATGACTTTGAAATTGTTGTTGATGACTATAAACAGCCGAATGGCGGCATCATCATTACCAATCCGAATGCACCAACCAGTATTGCTTTAGGCCTTTCGGCCATAGAAGAGGTGCTGCAAGCCAACCCGAATTCAGTGGTTGTGATTGATGAAGCATATGTCGATTTCGGTGCGCAATCTGCTGTGGCTTTGGTTGCAAAATATGAAAACCTTGTGGTTTGTCAAACCATGTCTAAGTCGCGTTCACTTGCCGGTTTGCGTGTCGGTTTCGCGATTGCACAGCCCCATTTAATCGCAGCACTTGAGGCGGTAAAAAATAGCTTTAACTCCTATCCGATGGACCGTTTTGCGATTGCAGCAGCCGTGGCGTCATTTGAGGATCAAGCGTATTTTGAAGCGCAAAATGCCAAGGTGATTGTGAGCCGTGAAAAACTTGTAGAGCAGCTTTCTGAGCTGGGCTTTAAAGTATTACCCTCTGCGGCAAACTTTATTTTTGCATCATTGCCAACGAAAGACGCGGGTGAATTAGCTGCTGAATTGCGCGAACGCGGAATTATTGTGCGTTACTTCAATAAGCCGCGGATTAATCAGTTCCTGCGGATCACCATTGGTACAGATGAACAAAATCAGCGCCTTGTGGATACTTTGAAAAACGATATTTTGGCTTAATCTTTGCAAGCTCCGCGAAATGTAAATCTAGCCGAACCCTCCTTTTGAAAAGGTGAGAAGCACTGCTTCGCAAGGGGAGGGTTATAAAAAAGCGATTCAATTGAATCGCTTTTTTGTTATTCAGGTTTATGCCAGGTATTTAACAAATTCAGCATCGCTTCAACTTTATCAAAACATTCTTGATATTCAGCATCGCAATCTGATGCGATGGTGATTCCGCCGCCTGCCCACAGCGAAACCTGATCTTGGTATTTTTGAATAGAGCGGATCAAAATATTCCAAGAGCCCGTGCCATCGTGATTAAAATAACCCATCGAGCCGCAATAGGCACCGCGCGGGGCGCCTTCAAGTTCATCAATGATTTGCATCGCGCGAATTTTAGGCGCGCCGGTAATCGAACCGCCTGGCAGGGCAGACATCAGAACCTCAAAAGGGTGTACATCGGTTTTCAGCACGGCCTCAACTTCACTGACCATGTGATGTACCTGATTAAAACTTTCAATATCAAAAAGTTTAGGTGTTTTTACAGAACCTGTTTCTGCATAAACACTCAAATCATTACGCAGTAAGTCGACAATCATGACATTTTCAGCCATGTCTTTTTCAGATGATTTTAACCGTTGTTTTGATTGCGCATCTAACACTGGATCTTCATAGCGAGGCATCGTGCCCTTGATTGGCTTAGTAATAATCTTGCGTTTAGGCTTAAAATCTATAAAAAGTTCAGGCGAACAACTTAAAATTTCAAAATCATTAATACGTAAGTAGCCTGAATATGGTGCATCAGTCAGTGACCAAAATTCTTGAGCGGTATCTAAGAGTGAACCGTTTGCTTGAGCTGTGAATTCTTGTGTTAAATTAATTTGATAGCAATCACCCGCTTTAATATATTCCTGCACTTGATCAAAGGCTTTCGTGTAGTCTGACTTAGACCATCTTGCAGTACATTTTTGTCTTAATTTAAATTGATTCTGAGTGATCTCGGTTTGAATTATGTGATCAATGTAGTCGTAAATCTTAGCTGCAGAATGATCTGAACTATAAAAATACCAACCATCATTCTCTAATTTTAAAAAACTGGAAAATTGTCCTAAAAACAAGCGAGGTTGCGCTTTGGCGTGCAAGGAAATCTGTTGCTGCGCTGCATAATCATAGCTAATAAAGCCAGCCCAGCCCCCAGAAAACCCACTGCCTAAGTTTGAACATAAATCTTGGAAGGCAATATTTTGCAAGGGCTGAGTATCAGATTCCTCATATTGATCTAAATTGGTACGGACATAAGCTTTAAGTTCATCATTCTTCAATTGTTGATATTGATTTGCCAAAAAGCAAATAACAGGTTGGTTTTGATCTTCTAAAAAAATCACATGTGACAAGGGTGCAAGCGCTTGCAAAATTTTTTGAGCACTAACAGTTTGTTTGAGAATAAATTTTTTAAAAGAAATTGGCTTTTGCATCAACAGAAAAATTAACTTTAAAGAATAAAATGGATTTTATACCATTCCTAATTCATTTGGTTTGCAAATACCGTTTATCGGTAAGAATTAGATTGCGACCAACGACAGTTGAACAAATTTCAGCTTGGATATAATTTAATCGAGCGAGCAAACAACTCAAGGAAAGATTTAACAGTTGTCACAAAATAATATTACAGCTGAATAAATCGAGTGGTTGAAAATCAAAAAAAAATAAATACTCTTGGGAGAGTACCGTATGAAAAATTTCACTAAATTAGCTCTAGTTTCTTCAATCGCATTTAGTGCGAATGCTATGGCTATGCAAGCAATGGACGATGCTGCACTTAGTTCAACCACTGGTCAAGATGGTATTAACATCGGGATTGGTATTTCAAAAGTTGCAATTGAGAAACTTTACATTCACGATAATGACGGTTTAGCAACTGATGCAAAAAACGTTGTGACAGGTACAAAAGTTACTTTTGATACAACTACAACTCCTCCTAAGCCAACAGGTTTTGCTGCAAATGCAGAAGTTTCTTCAACAAATATTGTTGGTGGTACAGGTGTAGCAGGTGCTCTTTTAATTAAGGGGAACGGGATAACCGGTGATGCTAATGAAAAGCATGGTCTTGTAATTACTGCGAATTCACAAGCTTTGTTAGCAAGTCATAATTTGGCTGATTTACGTATTGACTCAGATGCTGGTAATTCTGCAAAAGGTGGAGCATTTGTTAATATTGCAGCACAAGTTTCAGGCTTAGATATTAAAATTGGTGAAATTGGTGTAACTGCATCAGGTACGGCTGGTACAACAGGTATTCGCCGTGGTGGTGATGACAGCAACTACAATGCAATTCTTTCTGGCTTAACTTTGAAAACAGGTCAGATGGCTGCAAATATTCAACTTGGTGCAGCTCCACAGGGTGCAATGATCAAATTGAATACAACTATGATTGGTGGTTTAGAGATTCAAAATCTAGGTATTCTGGATGCATCAACTAAAACTACTGCACGTGCTGCTGGTGAAATCTTTATTGAAAGCATAAAAGTTGCTGATGCGGGTAAAACAGACTTAACCATTAACCAAGATATTAGTGTTTATGGTGCAGAAGGAACATCAAAAGGATATATTCAAATGGTGAGCAACTCTGGTCCAATTGATAACTATGTGAAAGGTGTTCATTTAGGTAGTCGTACTGCTGGTTCAATTGGTGATATCGAAGTTCAAGGCTTGCAAACATATTATAGCCCTAGTTTAGGTGTTTATAATCCAGGTTCTGTGATTACGATTTCTAGTAACTAATCTAGAGCAAAAATAAGGCGCGTGTTGATCACGCGCTTTTTTTTACAAAAAAGTGCAGAATGACCCAACAAAGCATAAAAAAATGCTGTTTTTTTATAAAAAAAAAGGTATCTTGCATAATACATGGATGTAGAGCATTAGCTCTAAAAAATAATGAAAAAAGGCACATCATTGCCGATAACTAAAAGTTAGAAGATATGTTAGAGATAGCTGTAGGCTCGGCATTGATGTATTACTTTGCCAAAGAGTCCTTCGATTTAAAAGAAAAGCCAGTCGGAACAGTTCACTATACCGAAACATTGGATTCACGAAATGATTCCTTTACTCGGATGCACCGTGAATCTGTAAAAATTAAACCTGCCATAGAAGATCAATTTCGAGGCATCGTTCGGCAAGCCTACGACTACAGTTGTGGTTCGGCGGCCTTAACTACTTTATTAAATGGTTATGTAGGTACACAGCTGACTGAGCAACAGACCATGAATGGTTTGCTGAAATTTGGTGAAACTGAAAAAATTATCGAACGTCGAAGTTTCTCCTTATTAGACATGAAACGTTTTGTCGCTGCTGTCGGGCTAGACAGTGGGGGCTACAAAGGTGAGTTTTCAGATTTAGTTAAACAAGGTCAACCTGCGATTGTTCCAATTTCATATGCTGGCTTTAAACATTTTGTGGTTTTTAAAGCCTATAAGGATGGGCGTGTTTATGTCGCAGATCCAGCACTTGGGAATATTAGTTTCGATGAAGTTCGTTTTCAAGAAATATGGGAAAACAATACTTTATTCTTAATCAATGTTGCACCTGAGCAACGTAAAAATTTATTGGCTTTGCAAGATACAGACTTGCGACATGTTGAAGATGCAACCGTGAACCGTTATGCATTGGTTGATATTCAATATCCGCAGTTTTATATGGAAAAAATTGCGGACAAAGCATCTACGATACGACTTGATAAAAATATGAATGAAGAGTCGGAGTCTTATGGTAAATCGAATTACAACTTTCTAAGGCTTTACTATAAGAGTAAATAATTAGATGAATGCGTATAACAAAGCGTCAAGATTAAAAAAATAAAAACGGTGGGAAGGAACATGAATCGTAAATGGATGAACAAAACACTACTAGCCATGAGTATTCAAGTGGTGATGGGGGTTGCATATGCAGCTGAAGAGCCAAGTCTAGGAGAGTATGATCCGGTTGAGCAAGAGACAGTTGTTGAAGAGTCGGCATCTCCTGTTACGGCAACCCAAGCTGATACTACACATGAAGCTACTGCCGAGCCAGAAATTGGACAGTATGAATCTGTAGAAGAGCCCGTACAAGCTGAAATGCCACAATCCGAAGTCGCTACTGCCAATGAAAAAGCATCGACAGCACTTCAGCAACAAGAAGGTGATGCGAGCCAAGAAGCGAATTTACAGGAAGTATTTAGCTCGAATGAACGTCAGTATTCATTGATTAAAAAAGGTGAAATATCATCTTTTTACGATATAGATTACACCTATTACCGTGATACACAGCTTGATATGGAAATGGCACAAGGCCAGCTTTATCAACTACGTGTACAAGAAAATGCAACACATTCGATGACCAATACATTTACCGTGCAATACGGTGTAATGGATAATTTGACATTCTCTGCATCTTTGCCTTTAGTGGCGAAAACTGATTTATTAAAAGATACTTCAACTGCAGGTTTAGGGGATATTTCTTTAGGCGCACGCTGGGAACCATTCCCACTGAAGCAAGGTCGTTTGCCTCTTATTTTATTTGGTAATTTGTCCACGAAAACTGGTGATAGTCCATACGAAATTAATGCTGTAAATGATCTAGCAACAGGTAAAGGTTACTATTCTGCAGGTATCGGTGCCAGCACACGTAAATATATTGATCCCGTTGTGTTGTTTGCATCCGTCTCGGCAAACTATGGTTTCAAAGAAACTGACTTAAACCAACGTCGTGGTTCGCGAGTCATTGAAGAGTTTGAACCGGGGATTAGTGGCGGTTTTGCATTCGGTTTTGCATACTCGTTTAACTACGATGTTTCCCTTACCATGTCATATCAACAAAGTTTCAATACCGGCGCAGAATTTACGTATAGCAGTGGCGAATCCTATTCACCTGCAGACCAAACCAGTTCAACTCTAGCGATTTCTTTAGGTGTACGTGTATCTCCAGAGACCATTGTGAATGGTACGGTGGGGTTAGGTTTAACTGAAGATGCACCAGATGTGTCATTAGGGTTGTCTTTCCCGTTGGATATTCTAGGTTTTGGAAAAAAACTTCGTTAAGAGGGCTGTCGTATGCGTAAAATTCGACTCAGCCCACTTGTTAGTGCGATCGTTTTAACGGGCTGTTCTAGTGCTGCTTTTGCACAATTGGGTACCAACCTTTCAGTTGATGTACGGTCACTTGCATTAGGTAATGCAGTAACTGCGGATCCTCCAGGAATTAGTGCAGTACATTTTAACCCTGCAGCATTAACTAAGATTGAAGGTTTGCAAACAGATATGCAGGGCATCATTGCAAACTTTGATATTCAACGTGAATTTACCGTTCCTGCGGGTTATAACGTTTTTGGTTATTCAGATGATCCATTAGTCTGTAATGATGGTCCTGAAGTGACGGCTGATATTTGTACGGACTTTAAAGATAAGGTTTCTGGTGATGTTGAATATGCATCCTTATATGTACCTGTCTTAAAAAAGATGGTGGATTTTGGTGCTGGACAACCCATTGCCGCGCCAACGATGGGGATTGCCTACAATCCACCGGGTTCTAAAGCAACATTCGCATCAGCTGTTTATGCACCTTTGATTGCGGGTTTTGGTGCTGAAAATGGTAACCCAGGTAATTTCATGGGGCAACAAGTTGCTCTAGAGCGTATTACTTATCTATCGCCAACAGTAGGCTATCAAGTCAGTGATGAGCTATCGATTGGTGGTGGTGTGGGGATGTCCTATCAAGCCATTGGATTGAAATCTGACCTGCGATTTCCCAATGAATTGATCGGCATGTTAAGGATGATTGATGAAGTCGTCTGTACACCATTTAAGGAAAATTCGGACATTATTACCGACATCTTGCTATTGGGGATGTGTAATACCGAAGAAGGGATGAATCCATTTGGCAAATTTGGTCAGATGGAATTGGCTTTAGAGCAGTCACTGAGCCCAAGTTACAACTTAGGGGTTTTGTGGGAGCCACGCGAAGATTTTAGTTTTGGTATGGTGTACCAAAGTGCAGCGAAAATGCGCATGAAAGGTCGTTATCGCATACAAAATGCGAAAGCACCTCAGGAGATGATTAAGGGATTAATGTCATCACCAACAGGTCAAATTTTAGCTGCAATTTTAGGTTTCCCAAATGCTGTGCCAAACTCGGAGTCGGGTTTGGTTTCGATGGATTTTGAATATCCACAGCACGTACAGGCCGGGATCAAATATAAGGTTATGCCTGATTTACAAATCAATTTTGATGTGGGCTGGACCGATTATCGTGCTTGGGACAAATTCCGTTTTGAATTCGACCGTCAAATTTCAGCGCTGAAAATTGCAAAATTATTATCTGAAAATGTGACCGATAATTCTTTGGCCTTACCTTTGAAATTTACGTCGCCTTGGAACTGGGGCATCGGTATTGAATATTCAGCAACAGATCGTTTGAAATTGCGTGCAGGCTATGAACCACGGAGTACCTCTATTCCTGACGGTAAGCGAAATACCATGGTACCAATTAATGGTGCGCAACTCTTTGGTATGGGGATTGGATATCGTTTTGATGCAGATACGGATCTAGATTTATCAATCGGCTTTTTACGCAGTAAAGATAATATTCCAGCGAATGGTAGTAGTCTGGCAAACTTAACCGGTGTGAATAACATACTTTTAAACCCATATGCTGGAATGAATGTAAAAACCGATACGAAAATCACCATCCTAGGATTAAATTACAGAACTCGTTGGTAGGATAAGCAGACAGAATGAAAAGGATTTTATTCATAAAAACGTTACTTGCACTGTCTGTGGTGCAAGTGTCGTATGCCTATGCCGGGGCGTTTCATACCATTATTGGGCCGGATGGGCGCCCAATGGTGGTACAAATACAAGAAAAAGCTGTAAAGAAACTCAAAGAAAGTTCTATAGCTAAAATGATTGATTCACCATCTGTACAGCAACACGTTACTCAACCATCTGTAAGCATTAGTCCGTCTCAAACCAAGACACCGATGACGCGTCAAACGAGTCCAACAGCACAGGCTGCTGAACCGGTGAAGTTTCAGAGTTTAAGTACACGTGAGCCGGAAAAACGGGATGATAATAAAGCTGTCGCAGTCGATAAAATTAAAGAGGTCTCAGGTGATAACGTTCCCAAATCTGAAAAATCAGTACAAGAGTCAGGTACTTCAACAAAAGTTGTACCTTCAACCATATGGACCGAAAAGTTACAGCAATCAGAGCTAACCCAACCTAGTGCTCCGTATCAGGCCAAAGTTCAGGCTGAAAAAGATAAACCTATCGTCGAAAAAAAGATCCTTGCTGAGAAAGTTGTTAGCACTGATAAAGCCGTACAATCTTCAGGTGAAAACTTAGAAAATCATCCTTCAAAACAATCGGCTAAGGCAAAACAAGAGCAAGGCTTTTCGACGATGGCTGGTGAAAAGTATGTCAATAATGAATATCTTGAAGATAAAGAGTTTAACTTAGAAGGCAAAAAGCGCTTTTACACCATGCCCGAAGGCGTTATTGATAGCAAGATGGGGCAAACGCGGATGCAAACCATTGAACGTGAAAAAGGTGTCAGTCGCTCCGTCATTGATAATTTATTTAAACGTAATCAACCCGAAGATACAGGCCCAATCACTTTAGCCACATCATATTATCGGGTGTCACAAGCTGATACCATTCAAGGTTTAGGTCAGCAATGTTTTTCAAATAAAAAAATGAAGAAAGCCAAAGAGCTTGACTTGGCACAAGATATTAATTTATGGCCTCGAGCGCCTTTATCAGACGAATTTGACTATGAAGTCGTAAAACTAAAATCACCATTACAAAATATTCGTATACATTCATTTGCATCCAAAGTACAAAATCCTACATTTTATTGGCCATTTGCGGTATTTTTAGACAAAAATGGATGTGTCATGGAAGGCGCAGGTGGATTCAAAAATAACCAAGGTGAAGCGGATCATCTTTACCATGAAAAAATTGAAGGCGTGATTCAAGTGCCTAAAGGTAGCCAGTATTTATTTTTAACGCCTTTAGCAACAGCAATTGACGTCGATGGTCGCGTATTAACCAATCAAGGCCAACTTAAATTAACAGCAATCCGTTAAGGACATAAAAAAGAGAATTAGGATGAAAAATAAAATTTTATTACCGTTTGCTTTAACGGCATTGGTTGCAGCGCTCAGTGGCTGTGGCGGTGAAAGTGCAAATGTGAATCCTGAAATTTATGATACCAGTACGACCAATGGTACTTGTAAAAGTAATACCGAAGGCTGTGTTGAGTTCGTTTTAGATTATCCAATTGAAGGTCTGAATTTTAATTGTTCGAGCGACGTTAAAAATACCTACATTACTTTATTTGATCTAAAAGAAGGTGTTTCGACAGGTGCTTGTAAGATTGGCGATACGGTAACTTTCTTTGTCCAAGGTGAAAAATCACGTCGAATTGATTTGGGTAAAGTAGATTTGAAGCAAATTTCCAATGTAGCCAGTGGTACGACACCTCCACGCTTGACCTTATTGGATTTGGCAGCTGGCATCGCGGGTAAACCTGCTGCAACGATTGCAAATACCGACGCAACGGTTAAAGTGGCCATGCGTTTGGCTAAAATTATTCAAGCCTTGGCTTTGAAAAATAACAGCGCAGTTACAGCTACAGATATCCAAGCGGTTTATATCAACAATGCAGATAAAGTATTGATTGATCAAATCACTCGAAATGTCGCGACAGCAGATTTCAGTATCAGTTCAGATACGGAATTTAATGACTTGTTTACACCTTGGCTAGACCTGTCCGAAGTCAGCAATGAAAATGCATTTACCTTAGTTTCAAAACTCATGAATATCTCAACGGCTGCGGTATATCAGCCTGAGTTTGCGTTATTTTCAACTGATGGCGTAATTACCAATGCCAGTGGTTCAAATGGACTGGTCGGCTGTGACAAAAATGAATGTTTGCCGACCGATAGTTCAAAAGTCAATTTATTTGGTCATTTCATGTTAATGACGGACCGCCAAGGTATGACTTTTGGTAGTGGTTTACAGTGGAAGGGCAAAGTTGATCAACAGTTGAGTACCATTGGTGGTGTGAATGTCTTGCTCTTGACACAGGTACGACCAACACGTTTAACAGCAACGCCACAGGACAATTGGATTGATCCGCTTACCAAGCAAATTGATAGACCTGGCATTCTGGGTTTCCGTTTTGATGCAGAAGAAGCCAACTCTGGCCCTTTGATTATTAAACAAGGGACGCTACTTGCCGACAAAATGGTGGTCGGTACAGGTGGAAGTTTATATAAAACGTTAATGGCTAAAAAAGATGATTATGTTCTGACGGCCGATGATAAGAAAAAATTAGGTCTTTGGGAGCAAAACATTAACCAAGTGCAATTTAAAGGCACGATGGATTTATACAAGCTTTATCCGCTGTCGTATTTAGACAAAAAAGTCTTTAAGTCTGTTGAAAATGTTGCTGCTGGACAAAATTATATCTTCCCCTTGTATGCAGATTTAACCTTTAAATTTACCGATACTTCGATTAAAACAGTGAAATTGGGTGTGGTGATTGACCGTAATGGTGATATTCGCACAAATATAAAATCTGGCGTGCCAGACGATGTATTTACTCGTCAAGATAGCCAAATTGTCGACTTGTCTACACACGCGACGGAAGGCTGTAGCGGAAAAGATGTGCTTGACCCACTGTTAATGAAAGATGACAAAGGTGTACAGCAATATCGTATCGGAACGACAACCCGTACCTTTACGCCTGAAGGAAATATCAATCCAAATACCATTTCGATTCGTATGATTTTAGCTGACCCATATTTCCATACGCTTGATGGCGCGCTGATTGGAATGAACTCAAGTGTGAAAACTTCAGCGGATACATCAATGGTTGTAGGCGGTGCTTTAGTGCAGTTACACAATATGATCAATGCCAATGCAGGCACACGTCCCTCTGGCGTTGCGTTGACGGATTCGGATAATAAAGTGGTGAAGTGGGGGAATAGTTTGGCCAGCTTTAGTTATATTTATAGCTTAAAAAATCCAAATGATACAGCTGCGGCTCAAACGGCGAAGTTAAGCGGTGGTGATATTTCTTTAGAATTGGCTCCTTGTTACACCATCAAGGCAAAATAATCATCAAATATGAGTAAAATAAAAAAGCCCATCTTATGATGGGCTTTTTTAATTAAGAGATCTGTAAATTAACCTGTGTGATCGAGTCGCGTACCAAGGGTTTCGAGATGCATTTCAAACTGACCTGTTTTGCGGTCAGCAAAATAATGCCGCAGCGTTCTTTCCACACTTGGAAAGGCTAAATCATCCCAAGGAATATCTTCTTCACTAAACAATCGTGATTCAATGGTTTCATCACCCGCACCAAATTCACCATTGATTAGTTCAGATTTGAACAAGGCATAAATTTGCCCAATACGGGGAATGTTATACATGCAATATAGTTGCTCAATGTTGACTTCTGCTTCGGCTTCTTCGCGAGTTTCACGCGCTGCACCTTGCTCCATTGTCTCATAGAGTTCCATATAGCCAGCGGGTAATGTCCATAGCCCATAACGTGGCTCAATCGCACGACGGCAAAGTAAAACTTGATTGTCCCAAACGGCTAAAGCACCACAAATAACTTTAGGATTCACATAATGAATAAACCCACATGCGGTACAAATACGGCGTATCTGATGATCTCCAAGCGGGATCGCTTCTTTTGTTTTTTGTCCGCAGTTTGAGCAAAAGTTCATATTCATCGTCATGGATTGTGTGAGCCGTCAGAATAACTTAAAAATAAAACTTTGGCATCATTTCTAACCAGCTTGGCCGAAATTCAGCTATGATGAAAACAAGATAATTATAAGGATGTAATGTGGATGGATGAGGGTTTATTGACTCAGCGATTGCAGCAAAGTTTACGTTTTTCTAAGCGTATTCAACCTGCGCATGCTGCTGTATTGATTGCGATTACCCAAGAAGATAATCCACGTATTTTATTGACCCGCCGCTCTCTCTATATGAATAATCATGCAGGTGAAGTGTCCTTTCCTGGTGGTAAACGTGATGCTCAAGACACCAGTAATATCGTGGTGGCTTTAAGAGAAGCCCAAGAAGAAACCGCTCTAAATCCATTTGATGTGCAGCTTTTGGGTGATTTACCGATGCAAAAAGCACGGAATGGGATGTTGGTTAAACCGATCGTGGGATTGATCCCGCCTGACGTAAATTTAATACCTCAACCCACTGAAATTGACCGTATTTTTTTTGCATCATTAAGACAGCTTTTAGAAACACCGCCAACGCCATATGAAGTTCGTTTTGCCCAGCAATCGCTTTATTTTCCCAGTTTAAGAATCGAAAACGAAATCGTATGGGGCTTGACTGCACGGATGCTGATTTCCTTATTTCAATATGGTCTGAATTATCAAAAAGAATGGCCTTTTTTATTAAATTCTCCTTCATTTCATTTGGGCCGTGAGCCATAAATCATTTTTAGAAAGTCAAAATAGGATGTTTGATCATGTTGTACAAATTTCAAGGATATAGCCCGAAAGCCACGCATCAACCTTGGGATGGTTGGGTTGCAGAAAATGCAACGGTCATTGGGCAAGTTGAATTAGGCCGAGAAGTGAGTGTCTGGTTCGGAGCCGTCATTCGAGGGGACAACAGTCGTATCAAACTGGGTGATTTTACCAATGTACAAGAAAATGCGGTGCTGCATACCGATGCGGGCATTGAAATGATCATTGGCGATTATGTCACGATTGGGCATCAAGCCATGCTACACGGATGTACCGTAGGCGATAATAGTCTGATCGGAATCAATGCCGTGGTTCTAAATCATGCTGTGATTGGTAAAAATTGCATCATTGGTGCGAATGCTTTAATTCCAGAAGGGAAGGTGATTCCGGATAATTCTGTTGTGATGGGTTCACCGGGTAAAGTCGTCAAGACTTTAGATGAACAAGCCGAAGCACGTCTAAAAATGAGTGCCATGCAATATGCCGCTCATTTTAAACATTTTACTCAACTCGAAGTCGCTGAACTTTAGAACGCTATACATGGTAAGCAAAAAAGCCTCGACGTTTGTCGAGGCTTTTTTATAGATTAAATACAGAAAGCGCTGAGTCTGTGGTGGAAAATCTCGCGAACTGCGATGGAGTGGAGTATCATATTCAACGTTTTTTAAGATTAAATTTAATTAAGGTTGCGCATGAAATTACTGGCATTGGAAACTGCCAATGAGCAGTGTTCCGTCTCGATTGTAGATGAAACTCAAGAGCTTTATTTTCAACTCGATTTACGGGCAAAAGCGCAGACGCAAACCATTCTCCCAATGATTGAGCAAGGGCTTAATCAAACTGCTATTGAGTTAGCGGGTTTAACTGCGATTGCCTTTAGTCGTGGGCCTGGCTCATTTAGTGGTGTTCGTATTAATGCAGCGGTAACACAAGCCTTGGCATGGGCCAATGACGTACCTGTTGTTCCAGTATCAACTTTGCAAGCTTTGGCTCAAGCGGCGCATCGTGTACATGGTTTGACTGAAGTAACGGCAGTCCTTGATGCACGCATGCAAGAAGTGTACATCGCAAGCTATCAACTCGATGCCAATGGCATTATGCAGGCTGTAGATGAAGAACAACTATTAAGCTACGCAGATGCCACACCGCAGATCAAATTTACCGTTGTGGGTTCTGGTAGTGAGCTCATTCAATCAGAACAAACACAATACAAAGACTTAAGTGCAACAGCACAAGATATTGCTACTATTGCCCGCGAAGCGGCGCAAAGAAAAGCATGGGTGAGTGCTGAACTTGCATTGCCCGTATATTTACGAGATAACGCCTGGAAGAAAATTTCAGAACAAGGCAAGCCATAATTAGGGTTATATATGGATCTTCTACTGCTGCTCAAAGCGGCAATCATGGGTATTGTTGAAGGTATTACCGAATTTTTACCGATTTCAAGTACAGGGCATTTAATTCTGGCTTCAGAATTAATGAACTTTTGGACCAAAGAAAAAAGTGATGTTTTCGTGATCGCAATTCAAATGGGTGCGATTGCTGCGGTGATTTATGAATACTGGGGCCGCCTGTGGGGCGCAGCAACCGGTATGGTGACTGGCGAAGAAAAAGGTCGCCGTTTAGGTTTTGGCTTAATTCTCGCTTCGATTCCAATCGTGTTGATTGGTTTGACGTTTGGTCAGACGGTGAAAGAGCTACTGTTCAATAACATTGCGATTGCTATGGGGTTGATTATCGGTGGTTTGATCATTATTTGGATCGAAAAAAATCCACCGCAGGTGCGTGCCAAAGAAGTAGAAGATTTAACCATTAAAGATGCGATTTGGATTGGTTTAATTCAAGTTTTATCTTTAATTCCTGGGACTTCACGTTCAGGTGCAACTATTATTGGTGCTATGTTCTTAGGGGTTTCTCGTAAAGCAGCCACTGAGTTTTCATTCTTTTTGGGTATTCCTGTTATTGTCGGTGCAGGTTTACTGGATTTATATCAAAGCTATGATGTATTTCAAGGCACTCAAGATTGGACGGTAATCGCCGTTGGTTTAATCGTTTCATTTGTCTCTGCATTGATTTTAATTCGTGCGCTTGTCGCTTATGTGGCAAAACGTGATTTCATGATTTTTGCGTGGTATCGAATTGTTTCAGGGTTATTGATTTTATTGTTCGCATTTACAGGCTGGAAATTATGGTAAGCGAAATCCGCTTATACACAGAACAAGAGTTTCATGAGAAAGCACAGCAGTATTCTGCTGTGCTTTCTTCACGTGGTGTATCTGTAAATATTGAATTGATTGAAAAATTAAACGCGCGTTTTTTACGTTTAAATCCTGAATTGAGTTTGTGTGTCGATGCAGATGGCTTGTGGTTGGCGGCCAATGGCATGAAGATGCAACCCGATTGGAAAGCAGAAGTTGGGCGTTTAAAGCGAGCATCCTTAAAGTCCGAGATGATTGCACGTGCATGTAATTTGGCTGAAAAACCACAGCTTGTGGATGCAACTGCAGGGCTAGGGCACGACAGTCTCTTAATGGCCCATTTGGGTGCTCATGTGACCCTTGTGGAACGTCATCCGATTTTATTTACCCTATTGGAAGACTCACATCAACGTGCGCAGCAAGATGCGTTTTTAAGTTCGGTTGTGGCTCGAATTGAATTGGTCTTTTCAGATTCGGCAGATTATTTGAAACATTTATCGACGACCAATCAAATCTTTGACGTGGTTTATCTCGATCCTATGTTTCCGCAGCGAGATCAAAACCAGCAAGCCGTCAAAAAGCAAGCTCAGGTCAAAAAACAAATGCAATTATTGCATTTACTGTTACCTGAAGATGGTGAAATGGATTTAGGTGATAATTTACTGGATTTAGCACAAAAAATTGCTAAACGTGTCGTGGTTAAACGTCCACGATTGGCGGTTTTTTTAGCGAATCAAGAGCCACAACATCAGTGGCAAGGCGATGCTTGTCGCTTTGATGCATATTTCCAACATGATCTTGTGACTTAAAATGATATTTGCTTCAATATTGTTCAAAGATTTGTTATATAGTTAAAAAATAGCATTGCTAAAAACGACATCAGGCATAAAATTATTTGTGCAATTAAGCAAGCCAAGGCCACCATCAGAACTCTATGATTGATTTCAAACCCTCCATCAATTTTTGGCATGATTTTAAAAGCAACCAAACTGCGGGGATGTGGTTATTTTTGGGGTCTCGTCGTTCTTTACAAATCGTTCGACCATCGATTTTACAATTGGTGTTTTGGGGGATTTTAGGTGGTTGTGCCAACAGTTTATTTAGTTGGCTCAGCACTGGGCGTATTGGCGAATTTAATGCACAAGGTCTCATTAGCTACGCATTGTGGCCATTTATTGCTTTAATCGTGGGGATTTTCCTGTCACAACGTGTGAATAATCCACGGTTAATGTTGGTCCCAGCATTGCTCTGGTTGGTGCTTGATACGCACATCATGCTGTTTCAATGTTTGATTCAATATTTGGGAGATCTCGATTTTCTCCCATACTTCCTGTATGACTACATTCCCACGTTATTCATTATTCTATTTGTTTGGCAAAGTCTGGCTGTTGTTTGGGTGTTTTCACGTGAGCTGAAATGGCCATGGTGGGAGCGTGCACTGATTATGGGTGCGACGCTATTTACTTTGGTCGTGTGGCAAGTCTCAGTCAAAGATCAGCCGATTTGGAAAGTTGAAGAAGTTCCTCCAAGCTTTGCTGAAGATGCATTTTATGCACAAAGCCGTTTACTCAATAAATCTTTAGACGCAGTGGAATATGGTGAGTTTGCCCAATCCCATTGGTACTTCTTAGGGGTGGCAGGTGCGAGTTATCAAGATGTCTTTAAACTGGAAATTGAACGGATTAAAGAACAATTTGATACACGTTTTGGCACCTATGGGCGTTCGGTTGAACTTATCAATAACCCTGCAACGCGCACTGAAATTCCGCTAGCATCTAAAACTAGTATGGAGTTGGCGCTGCGTCGTATCGGTCAGCAGATGAACCGAGAAAGTGATGTCTTATTTTTATATATGACCTCACATGGTTTACCAAATGTCTTTGAAATGGAAAATGCACCTTTGGATTTGGCGCAAGTCGATCCTAAATGGTTAAAAGAAGCCTTGGATGCATCCGGAATTCGTTGGCGTGTAATTGTGATTTCTTCATGTTATTCAGGCAGTTTTATTCCAGCGCTACAAAATGATAATACTTTAATCATTACTGCATCGGCAGCTGATCGACAGTCTTTTGGCTGTTCGAATGAAGCTGAATACACCTATTTTGGCCGTGCGTTCTTTGATCAGGCGATGCGTGAGCAGACCAGTATTCAAGCGGCATTTAATGAAACCAAAGCGACTGTTGCGAAATGGGAAGCAGCGCAAGGTTTCGAACCTTCTGAACCACAGTGGTCGATGGGGAAAAACATGGCATTAATGTTGCCTCAATTAGAACAACGATTGTTCCCGCCGACAACTACTGCACCGGCTACGACGGTTACGCCTTAAAAGATTAAAAAAGTTTAGGATAAAGATCATGGAATTAGTACAACGAAATACTTGTTTTGCGGGTGAGCAGCGCATTTATCAATTGGATTCTTCAAGTCTAAAAACCCCAACAAAGTTTGGTATTTTTCTGCCAGAAACAGCCTTGCAAGGCCAAGCGTGTCCTGCATTGTTTTATTTGGCGGGATTAACCTGTACTGAAGAAACCTTTGCCATTAAAGCGCATGCTCAGCGTTTAGCTGCGCAGCTTGGCCTGATTTTAATCAGCCCTGATACTTCTCCACGTGGGGAACAGGTGGCGCAAGGCGATCATTGGGATATTGGGCAAGGCGCAGGCTTTTATATTAATGCAACGGAACAACCTTGGGCCGAGCATTATCAAATGGAACGTTTTATCACTGAAGAATTGTATTCGTTGGTACAGGCTAAATTTCCGGTACAAAAGGGTGCGATTGGCATATTCGGACATAGTATGGGCGGTCATGGTGCATTAACTTTAGCGTTGAAGCATCCTGACCTGTTTAAATCGGTTTCTGCTTTTGCACCGATTTGTGCGCCGAGTCAGTGTCCTTGGGGCGAAAAAGCCTTTAGTCAATATCTAGGTTCAGACCGTCAGCAGTGGCTTTCGCATGATGCTATGGCTTTAGTGCAAACTAAAGGGGCTTTGTTTAAAGCCATTTTGATTGACCAAGGCATTGATGATCAATTTTATAGCCAGTTAAATCCGATGTTGTTTCAGCAAGCGTGTGAGCAAGTTGGGCAGCCACTCGAACTGCGTGAACATGTTGGCTATGATCATGGGTATTATTTTATTCAAAGTTTTATGGACGATCATTTGCAATTTCACGCTGTCCAATTGCAAACAGTAGTTCATTAATTTAAAAGCCAGTGGTTAAAAAAATATTGAGGCATAGCTTGCTTTGATATACGTATAAATAAAGCATGGTGATGTGCATTGCCATGCAAATGAATAAATTCGACATACCAAAAAAAATAATTTAGGGTACTTATGCAAAATTCACAAATGGAAACGCCGCTTCCGCCAGAGCTGCCCGTGATGAATCCACCGAGTCTATTTGGTGAGACAGAACAGGCTGATGTTTTGGGACGAAATTATCATTTTAGGTTTAAAGGTAATGCGTCTGAATATTTCGGTATTTGGATTGTGAATATCTTACTGACGATTGTCACGCTTGGACTTTATGCGCCTTGGGCAAAGGTCCGCCGTTTACGTTATTTTTACGGTAATACTTGGGTATTTCAGCGTCGTTTTGACTTTACCGGTTTGCCTACAAAAATTTTAGTTGGACGAATCATTGCGTTAGTGGTCTATGGTGGTTTCTCTTTTGCTATAAAGTATTCTTGGGAAGCTTTCTTAGCGGGCTTTGTCCTGATCTTCTTTGCGGTTCCTTGGCTCATTCGATCTACGATTCGTTTCCGTGCTCGCAACAGTAAGTTTAGTAATAGCCGATTCTTTTTTTCAGGGACAAATAAAAGCGCATATTGGTGCTTTGTTAAATGTCTTGCGGTGGTTGTCTTTACCCTTGGATTGTTTACACCAGTTGCGGTCTGGCTATATAAACGTGAATGTCTGAATCATTTGTATCTGGGGCAGTTGAAATTTAATCTGAATAATACGTGGGGCGATTATATGCGCGCCATGTATGTGCCTTTATTTCTGTTTATGGGCTTTGGTGCATTGCTGGCAGTAATCTTTGCAATACTGTTTGGTAGTTCAGATGGTTTAAATGACGCATCTTATGTCTTCATTATTTTTGGTATGTATTTGATTGGCTATATGTTTATTTGGCCACTCACAGCTGCACGTATTTTTATTACCACTTGGAATAACACCACGTTGAGCCGCAGTCAGTTTCATACGGACTGTAATCAATGGCGCTATGCATGGATTGTCTTGAGTAATTGGTTGGCTAAAGTGATTAGCCTCGGTTTACTGACACCATGGGCAGTTGTGCGACTATATAAATATCAGACGGAATCTTTGCATTTAATGTTGGTCGATGATCCAGACCAATTACAAAATCAAATGCAGCAAGATCACAATGCAATTGCTGAAGAATTATCCGATATTTTTGACCTAGATATTTCCTTATAACACAGGTGAATTACATGAAAACATCAGTAGTGAATGCAACCTATTATGATGGGAAAGTGTCAAAACCCTTTGTTGCTCAAATCAGCGCAGATGGGGAACATGCCGTGATTGTGCGTTATGGTCAAGACCTAGAACAAACGCAGCATTACACCTATCAAGATATGACGCTGATTGGAGCGTTAGGTGATATTCAGCCAGTGATCGAGTTAAAGGACGATGCTCGTTTAGAGTTTCATCAATCCTTGCCGGAGTGGTTTAATCTCGATGTGAAGTCGCGTTGGCATTCGATTTGGAAATTAGAGCGTTCACCTTCTCTAATCATTTTTAGTGTGATTTTTGTGGTGGCTTTTGCTTTTGTCTTGATTAAATGGGGCATACCTGCGGCGTCACATGTGGTGGCCAATCAACTGCCTGAGACCGCTTTAACGAGTTGGGGCGATCAGGCGGAAAAATATATTATCGATATGACTGAACCCACAAAATTGCCACAAGCACGCCAAGACAAACTGAAACAAGAATATCAACAATTGGTGGCTGAAAATCGTCCTGCGAAGTTGTTATTCCGCGGTGGTGGTAGCATCGGTGCAAATGCATTGGCGATACCCAATAACACCATTATCGTGACAGATGAGTTGGTTAAATTAGCGAAAAATGATTATGAGCTCATAGGTGTGCTTGCCCACGAGCAGGGGCATTTAGTTCAACGCCATAGTTTGCAGCAAAGTTTGTCAGGTTTAGGCATCAGTATTATTTTGTTGATGATTACAGGGGATGGCTCAGATATTCTCACCAGTTTACCGGTTGCTGCGGTAGGTGCAAGTTACTCACGAGACTTTGAATCTGAAGCAGATTTATACGCCCTAAAACAACTTTCAAAACATCAAATTCCAACGGCACATTTTGCAAACTTCTTACAACGTATGGAAGATGAAGCTGACGGTGAAATAGCAAAAGAGAAAGGTGCAAAGGATGAAACTGCCAAAGATCAGAGATCTTGGACAGATTTCTTTGAGTCACATCCAGCGACGAAAGCCCGTATTGATGCAGTTAGAAATTATCAATCACATCAGCATTGAGTGAAAGGCTTTGACAATATGGCGACGTAGACTACGGTTCGCGTTGCCATGTTGCACTGAGTTCTTCTTGTCCCATACGGATCAAATGATCTAAAACCACATGTTCCAATTGATCTAGATTTGCACTTGGATCTTGGGCTGAAATTACTACATCTAAAAAAGCAGCTTGTGGTAAAAGATTGACCTCTGCAGAGGGTAGTTGAATCTTGAATGCAGTATTTTCTCCAATGAGCTGTTCATTGACTTCAAATTTATGTTTCCAATGATTGACTAGGCGTTTAGCAACACGCGCTGCTTGGGCGGTGGTGATGTGTGTTGAACTTTTCATAGATGCAATTTTATTGTTAAGTCGTCAGTCCTTTAACTTAGCAAAGTACATAGATGCCCGTTAAGTCTAAAAATGCAACGCTGTGTTTCTATCCCTGAGATCTTTATCCATATTAATCACTGATGTTACGCACGCAAAAAATAATTTTGCATTTTTAAAATGATATTTAAGTCAATTCGACTGAGTCTTACATCTAGGGCTTAAATAAAGGGATTAGCCTTCGGCTGGAGGTACTCTTACGAAACGATGATTCTCATTAGGCAAAATGAGAAGCGAAGCTTCGCAAGGAAACCATCTTGCAGAGCAATGCTCCTCACCGCAAAACTCGCTTTCTAGCGTCTATTTAATTAAAGTATTGCAAAAACATTTTTGATTAGAAGTCGTGCTGTCTCAAACAAATGCGGATGACGTTACCGCGTATCTTTCTTTTATTTGAACCAATTACGCTTCTGATATTACTGCGTAACATCAGTTCATCCTAGGTTTTTTTATTATAGAGATCTCAATCATCAGTATCGAAAAAAACGACTAAGGGCATGGGCAGCGAATAGGGGGACAATTTGCTATAATGCGTCAATCACTCCCTTTTCAAAGCTAGGTTTTTCATGTCCAAGCCATTCTTAATCGCACCTTCAATTTTGTCAGCAGACTTTGCGCGCTTAGGTGAAGAAGTTGAAAATGTTCTAGAAGCCGGTGCAGATGTTGTTCATTTCGATGTCATGGATAATCATTATGTACCGAACTTAACTTTTGGTGCGGGCGTTTGTAAGGCATTGAAAAAATACGGCATTAAGGCGCCAATTGATGTGCATCTAATGGTTTCACCGGTAGACCGTATGATTGGTGATTTCTTGGAAGCTGGCGCAGATATCATCACTTTCCACCCAGAAGCGACTGACCATATTGACCGCTCTTTACAGTTAATCAAATCTGGCGGTGCGCAAGCGGGCTTGGTGTTTAACCCTGCGACACCTCTGCATTATTTAGACTACGTTTTAGATAAAGTTGACCAAGTCTTGTTGATGAGTGTGAACCCAGGTTTTGGTGGTCAAAAGTTCATTCCAATGACCTTGGAAAAGCTGCGTCAAGCACGAAAAATTATTGATGCTTCAGGTCGTGATATTCGCTTAGAAGTGGATGGTGGTGTTACTCCAGCCAATATTCGTGATATTGCTGAAGCCGGTGCAGACATGTTTGTTGCAGGTTCAGCGATTTTTGGTAAGCCTGATTATAAAGCTGTGATTGATGACATGCGTTCAGAGTTGGCAAAAGTGCATGCTCAAGAGGCTTAAGCCTTTGGGTATAAGTTATTCCTCGCTTGTGGATAACTATATGGATAACCGTATGGATATCTGTGTAGATAACTATATGGATAACTTGGATAAATTATAAACGATTGTGCATCAATGGTTTAATAATTAGACGTATTAAGTATAAAAAGGACTCAATTGAGTCCTTTTTTTATGGAGTAAAGTGTTTGAAATGCTGTATGTTTATTAGGGTGTGTTGACATTTACAGCCGATAAATTGAGCTAAAGAGGCAACCATATAAATATACAAGCTAAAGCAACAGCGCTTTGATAGTTACGTTTTAGCTTATCGTATCTTGTGGCAATTCC